>NZ_JAAGOU010000013.1:0-130909 GCF_010500775.1 Salipiger sp. PrR002 | reverse complement strand
CGCCAAAAAGCCAGGGGCAACCCGAACATCAATGGGGCAGAGACGGCGGATACGCTTATACTCATGAATAACAGGAGCTTGAGCGATTTCAATGCAGTATAATGGTGGGTGATGAGAGACTCGAACTCCCGACATCTTCGGTGTAAACGAAGCGCTCTACCAACTGAGCTAATCACCCGTGAGGGGCGGTTTAGCCAAGCTTGCGGCGGCTTTCAAGCCTCATCCTTCGTCAACTTGTCGATCCATCTGCGCGGCCCCGGTCCATCGGCTCCACGGCGGTCCGACGGGTTGTAGAGCGGGCAGCTTTCCAGCGACAGGCAGCCACAGCCGATGCAGCCCTCAAGCTCGTCCCGCAACTGCTCGAGACGGCGGATCCGCGCGTCGATCCGGTCACGCCAGCCTTCCGATACCTGCTGCCATTCGGCCTTTCCAACCGGGCGCGTGCGCGGCAGCGCCGCGAGCATCTCGCGAATCTCGGAAAGTGGGATGCCCATCTGCTGCGCCACCCGAATGACGGCGACCCGGCGAAGCTCGCGTCTGTCGTAGCGCCGGTGGTTCGCGTCGGTGCGCCAGCTTTCGATCAGCCCTTCAGACTCGTAGAAATGCAACGTCGACACCGCCACTCCGGCGCGTTTGGCCATTTCCCCAACGCTCAGATCGCGGGCCTTTGGCTTCGGCATGACGTCTCTCCGGCAGGGAAATTGGCGCTTGACCTCAAGTGTACTTGAGGAAGCATTTTCACAGGCGTTCACCGACTCTGCAAGGAAAGAGACATCATGACCGCCCCGATCCACACGTTCGAGACCCCCCGTACCCGCCGCCCTTCCCTTCGCGTGATCCTGCAGCGCTGGTTGGCCCGGCGCCGGGCCGCGCATCGCGCTGCCGCTTTGCGGGCCAATCCGCATCTGGCGCGGGACATCGGCCTGTCCGAGCACGGTCAGGCGCCGCTGCCACCGCTGCGCCATCGGGACTGATGGCTTGATCTGGAAAGGAAAAAGGCGCGCCTCGGGGGAACCGATCAGCGCGCCTTTAGAAATAATGGTGGGTGATAAGAGATTTGAACTCCTGACATCTTCGATGTGAACGAAGCGCTCTACCACTGAGCTAATCACCCGGTAGGCGGGCTTTTACTGATAGGACCGGGGGGGCGCAAGAGGGATCAGAGCAAAAAATTCACAAATTTTTCGCCCGACGTTAGGGCAGCTGCATCGGCCCGCGCGCGGGATAAAAACTGGGGCTCTGCCCCGTCCGCTTGCGCGGACTCCCCGGGATATTTTTATCTAGACGAAGCGGCGTTTGGGCCTCGAATGGGGCCCCATGAAGAAGGGGCGGACCCGAAGGCCCGCCCCTGAAGCTTTGCACTCAAGCGTTGCGCTGGACGGCGGCTTAATGCGCCGTCGCGCCGGTGCTCAATGCGCTGTCGCGCCCGTGGCCTTTTCTTCCTTCGCACGCAGGGCGGCGGCGGCCTCTTCGGCCTCCTCGTCCCACTCGATGGGCTCGGGCTTGCCGATCAGCGCCATCTCCAGCACTTCCGAGACGTGCTTGACCGGGATGATCTCGAGCCCCTGCTTCACGTTGTCGGGCAGCTCGGCGAGCTCCTTCTCGTTCTCTTCGGGAATGAACACCGTCTTGATGCCCCCCCGCAGAGCCGCGAGCAGTTTCTCTTTGAGCCCGCCGATGGCCGACGCATTGCCGCGCAGAGTGACCTCGCCGGTCATGGCGATGTCCTTGCGCACCGGCAGGCCGGTCAGCACCGAGACGATCGCCGTCACCATCGCCAGACCAGCCGAAGGGCCGTCCTTGGGCGTGGCGCCGTCCGGCACGTGGACGTGGATGTCCATCTTGTCGAACTTCGGCGGTTTCACCCCGATCTGCGGCGAGATCGAGCGCACATAGCTCGACGCGGCCTCGATCGACTCCTTCATCACGTCGCCAAGCTTGCCGGTGGTTTTCATCCGGCCTTTGCCCGGCAGGCGCAGCGCTTCGATCTGCAGCAGATCGCCGCCGACCGACGTATAGGCAAGCCCGGTGACGACACCCACTTGGTTCTCGTCCTCGGCCAGACCGTAGCGGAATTTCTTCACGCCGAGGAAGTCGTCGAGATTTTCGCGCGTGACTTCCACATGCTTGGTCTCGCCCTTGACGATCTTGGTCACGGCTTTCCGCGCGATCTTGGCCACTTCCCGCTCGAGGTTCCGCACACCGGCCTCGCGCGTGTAGTAGCGCAGGATGTCGGTGAGCGCCTCGTCGGTGATGGTGAACTCGCCCTTCTTCAGGCCATGCGCCTTGATCTGCTTGTCGAGCAGGTGACGCTTGGTGATCTCGAGCTTCTCGTCCTCGGTGTAACCCGAGAGCGGGATGATCTCCATCCGGTCGAGCAGCGGGCCGGGCATGTTGTACGAGTTCGAGGTCGTCACGAACATGACGTTCGACAGATCGTACTCCACCTCAAGGTAGTGATCGACGAAGGTGCCGTTCTGTTCGGGGTCGAGCACCTCGAGCATCGCCGATGCGGGATCGCCACGGAAGTCCTGCCCCATCTTGTCGATCTCGTCGAGCAGGATGAGCGGGTTGGTGGTTTTCGCCTTTTTCAGCGCCTGGATGATCTTGCCCGGCATCGAGCCGATGTAGGTCCGGCGGTGGCCGCGGATCTCGGACTCGTCCCGCACGCCGCCCAGCGAGATGCGGATGAATTCGCGCCCGGTGGCCTTGGCCATCGACTTGCCCAGCGAGGTCTTACCCACGCCCGGCGGGCCGACGAGGCAGAGGATCGGGCCCTTCAGCTTCTGGCTGCGCGCCTGAACCGCGAGATACTCGACGATCCGTTCCTTGACCTTCTCGAGGCTGTAGTGGTCGTGATCGAGGATTTCCTGAGCACGGCCCAGATCCTTCTTCACGCGGCTTTTCACGCCCCATGGGATCGACAGCATCCAGTCGAGGTAGTTGCGCACCACCGTCGCCTCAGCGGACATCGGGCTCATATTGCGCAGCTTCTTGAGCTCGGCCTCGGCCTTTTCCTTGGCCTCTTTCGAGAGCTTGGTGGCCTCGATCTTTTCGGCCAGTTCGTTGATCTCGTTCTGACCGTCCTCGCCGTCGCCGAGTTCCTTCTGAATGGCCTTCATCTGCTCATTCAGATAGTACTCGCGCTGGGTCTTCTCCATCTGGCTCTTGACGCGGGTCTTGATCTTCTTCTCGACCTGCAGAACCGACAGCTCACCCTGCATCAGGCCATAGACCTTCTCGAGGCGCTCGCTCACGGGCAGCGTTTCCAGAAGCTCCTGCTTCTGTTCCACCTCAATGCCGAGATGACCCGCGACGAGGTCGGCCAGCTTGGCCGGATCGGTGGTTTCGGACACCGCCGAGAGCGCCTCTTCGGGGATGTTTTTCTTGACCTTGGCGTAGCGTTCGAACTCTTCACCGACGGTGCGCACCAGCGCGGTGATCGCGGCGGTGTCGCCCGGCATCTCGGAAAGATACTCGGCCTTGGCTTCGAAGAAGCGGTCATTTTCGATGTATTCGGTGATCTTCACGCGCGCCTGCCCCTCGACCAGCACCTTCACGGTGCCGTCGGGCAGCTTGAGCAGCTGCAGCACGTTGGCCAGCACGCCAGCGCGATAGATGCCGTCGGAATCGGGATCGTCCACAGACGGGTCGATCTGGGCGGCAAGCAGGATCTGCTTGTCGTCGGCCATAACCTCTTCCAGCGCGTGCACCGATTTTTCGCGCCCCACGAAGAGCGGCACGATCATATGCGGAAACACAACAATGTCCCGCAGCGGCAGCACCGGATAGGATGTGTTGAGAGGCTGTTGCATACGCATTCCTTGCTAGTGGCAGGACGGTCCGGCCCCGGATATCGGCGACCCTTGCCGTCCCCTGTCGGAGTATTCAGGTGGGGCGCGGGCGTTAACTTTTCAAGCGCGCGGGACCCGTTCTCACCAATGTGACGCTCCGCTGCGCCGGGCGCAAGCCGCCAATTCGCCTATGGCGAGAGAATAGAGGCGCGCCGCGCGAAAACCTTACAACAGCCTTAACGGCATCACGGGTTAACATTCGCGCGGCGCGTCCCTTCACCGCCCGGTCAGGCGGCGTCGCTCAGGGTGGGGTAGTCGGTGTAGCCTTGCTCCCCGCCCGCATAGAAGGTGTTCTGGTCGCCCTCGTTCAGCGGCGCGTTCTTTTGCAGGCGCGTCACCAGGTCGGGGTTCGAAATGAACGGACGGCCAAAGGCCACCAGATCGGCCTTGCCGCTCTTGACGGCCTCGATGGCCATCTCGCGGTCATAGCCGTTGTTGCCCATCCAAACGCCCTCATAGAGCTGGTGCAGCGCCTCGAGGCTCTCGCCCTCGGCCAGCTCGCGCGGGCCGCCGGTGGCGCCTTCGACCACGTGCAGATACGACAGGTTATAAGCGTTCAGCTTCTTCACCACATATTCGAACAGCGGCTGCGGGTCATCGTCGTCGATGCCATTGGCCGGCGAGAAGGGCGACAGACGCAGGCCGGTGCGGTCGGCGCCGATCTCGTCGGTGACCGCGTCCAGCACCTCAAAGAGGAAACGCGCGCGGTTCTCGATCGAGCCGCCGTATTGGTCCTCGCGCTTGTTGGCGCCGGTCTTCAGGAACTGGTCGATCAGATAGCCATTGGCGCCATGTACCTCGACGCCGTCAAAACCAGCCTCGATCGCCGCGCGGGCGGCGTGGCGGTAGTCGGCGACGATGCCGGCCAGCTCTTCGGTTTCCAGCGCGCGGGGCGTCGAAGTTTCCGCCGGACCATCGACCGTGAAGGTCTTGGATCCTGCGGGGATCGCCGAGGGCGCGACCGGGGCTTGCCCGTCCGGCTGGATCGACGTGTGGCTGATGCGGCCCACGTGCCAAAGCTGGATGACGATCTTGCCGCCTTCGGCATGCACCGCATCGGTCACTTTCTTCCACGCGGCCACTTGGCCTTCGGAATAGATGCCCGGGGTCTTGATATAGCCCTTGCCCTGCGGCGAGATCTGCGAGGCTTCGGTGATGATCAGCCCTGCGCCGGCGCGCTGGCGGTAGTATTCCACATGCAGGTCGCCGACTTCGGCGGTGTCATTGTCGGCACGGCTGCGGGTGAGCGGGGCCATCACCACGCGGTTGGCCATCTCGATGGCACCGGCGGTGAACGGGGTAAAGAGCGCCTCGGTCATGAAGTCTCTCCCTTGCTTGGGTCCAGTGTCTTGCCGACCACGGTGGCCGGCATGGGAAACGAGAGATAAGCGCGCGCCGCGCTGCGGCAAGCGCGCAAAGCGATGTGCACAATTGCACGGAACGCATGACTGACGGTTTTGTGGGCACACACACGCTGTTAGCCATTGCCACGCCGCCAGCCGTTCCCATGAACCAGCCTTCGTGATACAATCATAGGTATATTGATATTAATTGAGTTCACCCATTGATGATCGACTGACACCTTTGCCATGCGCCATATTCTACCCGCCGTCTTTCTGATTGTTCTTTTTGCCAGCCTGCCAGAAGCGGTCTATGCGCCGCTTCGGAGCGCCTCTTCGAAAGTCTCCGCGACCGGGCCCGCATCGGCCTTTTCGACCCGAAACCGCGAAAGCCAGACTTGGACCATAAGCCCCGCAACCGCTCAGACCGGGCGCGCGCTCTATCATGGCTCGGCGCGGCTGCTCGTGGGGCCCGGCGATCTCTCTCCGGGCGATTTCGGGGCCTTTGGGGTGATCGCATTTGCCCGCGGCCCGCAGTTCCCAAAGGACAGCAGCGACCCCGAGGCCGCGCGAGCCGCGATGATCTGTCGTGCCTTCGTCGCGTCCCTAAGCACCCCTGAACGCACCCAGCCCGAGCGGCCTTCCTCTGAGCGGGTCGTGGTCACCGTCTGGCCCATGCAAAGCTCTGCCGCCGCCGAGCGCGCGCGGCAAGCCCCTCCCGGCGAGACCTGCGCCATCGCCCTGCAGCGCTATCGCTTCGAGACCGCCGATCTGGCGATCGGGGCGGCGGTGGACAGCGGGCAGCTCAACCCATCGCGGCGCGGCCCCTTCCTGATGGCATGGCAGCCCGGCGCGAGCTTTGCCGATCCGGGCCGACCGATCCTCTTTGACGATTTGTCCAACGTGAACGATCCCGAGGAGGCGCAGGCGCGTCTGGCCCGGTGGGACCGCGATATCGCAGACGAGGAACGCTATGGCGACGTGCTGGCGGATCGCCTCGGGCTGTGGGCTTACCTTCGCCTGCGGCTGCGGACATGGGCCGACACGCAAGGCGCAAGGCTTTTGCCAGCCCTGCGCGCTGCGCTCATGTCCGGATGGCAGCAAGATGCCTGATCTGCTGAGCGCCGCCCTGCCCTATCTCTTCCTCGCGCTCATTGCGGCGGCGCTCACCGCATGGGTCGGCCCCGCCACCGACGCGGGCTATCAGGCGCTTTTTGTCACCAGCTTCGCCGGTCTGAGCGCGCTGTGGCTGCTTGTCATCGCGCTCAGTAAAAGCCGCGCGTGACCCGCCTCAGAGCGGCGGGATGTCCCCTTCGGCCCGCTGGGCGTGGAACTCTTCCTCGAAGGCGGCGAACGTGCCGCTGGCGATCGCGTCCCGCAGGCCCTGCATCAGTTCCTGATAATAGTGCAGGTTGTGCCACGTCAGCAGCATCCCCGAGATCATCTCACCCGCGCGGTAGACGTGGTGCAGATAGGCCCGCGAATAGCTGCGGCAGGCCGGACAGCTGCAATGCTCGTCGAGCGGGCGCGGGTCGTCCTGATGGCGGGCGTTCTTGATGTTGACCATGCCGCGGCGCGTCCACGCCTGCCCGGTCCGCCCCGAGCGCGAGGGCAGCACGCAGTCCATCATGTCGATGCCGCGCTTCACCGCCCCGACGATATCATCGGGCTTGCCCACCCCCATCAGATAGCGCGGCTTGTCCTCGGGCAGTTGGCCGGGGGCGAAATCGAGCACTTTGAACATCGCCTCCTGCCCCTCGCCCACGGCGAGCCCGCCCACGGCATAGCCATCAAAGCCGATGGACCGCAGCGCCTCGGCGCTCTCGCCGCGCAGGTCTTCTTCGAGCCCGCCCTGCTGGATGCCGAACAGCATATGCCCCGGCCGATCGCCGAAAGCATCGCGCGAGCGCTGCGCCCACCGCATGGACAGGCGCATGCTTTCCTCGATCCGCTTGCGGTCGGCGGGCAGCGCCGGGCATTCGTCGAAACACATCACGATGTCCGAGCCAAGCAGCCGCTGAATCTCCATCGAGCTTTCCGGCGAGAGCATGTGCTTCGAGCCGTCGATATGGCTCTTGAAGGTGACCCCCTCCTCGGTGAGCTTGCGCAGCCCGGCAAGGCTCATCACCTGAAAGCCGCCCGAGTCCGTCAGAATGGGGCGTTCCCAGTTCATGAACTTGTGCAGGCCGCCAAGGCGCGCGACGCGCTCGGCGCCGGGGCGCAGCATCAGGTGATAGGTATTGCCCAGCAGGATATCGGCGCCGGTGGCGCGCACGCTTTCGGGCAGCATCGCCTTGACGGTGGCAGCGGTGCCGACGGGCATGAAGGCGGGGGTGCGGATCTCGCCGCGCGGGGTAGAGATCACCCCGGTGCGCGCTGCTCCGTCCCGCCCGGACAGGGTAAAGGAGGTCTGGCTCATGTGCTTCCCTCTGCCCCAAAGCGCAGGATTTGCCAAGCGGTTTGGCGCGCGCTCCCCGATACCGACCTTTGCTGCGCAACTCCCTGCCTTTGCCCCAAGCGGTGCCCAGCGCCCCGCCCCAAAGATTTCTAAAATCCTAAATTTTGAGGTGCAGTTCAGATTTGCAGCGCACCCTAGGCCCTGTCACCTCAACCATGGAGCCTTGCATGATCCGCTTTGCCCCCCGAAAGACCAACCACACCACCCCGCGCCGAAGGCCCGGTGCGCTTTCGCTTTCTGGAAAATCCTTTGCCTACGGCGCCCTCGCGCTCAGCCTGCTTGGCGTACAGACCGCCCATGCGGGCGACGATGTGCCCCCGCCAGATTATCAGGGCCGTTATTTCATCACCTCTGACGGCTGCGCCTATTCACGCGCGCAGGCCTATGGTTATCACGCCAGCTGGCATCTTTTGCTCAATGCCTCGGTGATCGGCTTCCAAGATGCCCACTCCGGCTGCGCCGCGATGCTCGACACCGGCGTTCCCACTGGCATCATCAGCACCTCCGGCTATTCCGGCTCGTAACGGCTGACGCTGACGTCGCTTCCGCTTACCCCGCGCATGGCGCCAGCCCGCACCGCCGGGCCGGCGCGCACTCATTGAGCGCTACAGCGTCCTTCCTGTCCCCAGTGGAGTGCAGCGCCCTAGGCCTCGCGCAGATCGAAGGCGGCCTCCGCCACGTCGCGCCCGTTTACCTGCAGGATCACCGCATGCGGGCCGGGATGCAGCCGGAAGGTCGTCGCATCGCCTTTCATGCGGTGCCGTTTCACCAGCCGCAGCCTCTGCCCCGGCTTCAGGCGCACCGATCTGAGCTTGAACACCTTTTCGGCGCTGCCTTTCGGACGGTGGAAGCGCAGGCGGTAGTCCACCATCACGGCGCCCCCCTCCGGCGCCTCGATCTCTGCGACAATCTCCAGCGTCTCGCCGATGGGCAGGCTTGGCGGATCGAGGCTCAGCTGCGCGCGCACCGGCAGATCCGCGCGATAGCCGAGCAGCGCCAGTGCCCGTGGCTCACCCCGCTTCACCGCCGTGCGCAGCGCGTGGCGGGTCATCCAGTCCAGTTCCTTTGCGTCCTGCCGCGCCCCTGCCTGCCAGTCCTCGAGCCGCCCAAGCACCGCATCGGGCGCGATCTTCGACAGATCGTTGAGGTGATTGGCAACAGAGCGCGTGACAAAGCGCGTCTCATCCCCATGCAGCGCGTCAAGAAAGCGCAGCGGCAGCAGTGGGTCGAGCGAAATGCCCATCCCCCAAGGCAATTTGGGCCGGGTCCCTTCCGAGACCAGCCGCCGCACATGGTAATGCGGGTCCTCCACCCACGCATCGAGCCGCGCCAGCACCTGATCCGGCCAGCGATTGAGGAAGGGGCGAATGGCGTATTCCATCGAAAACCGCTGGGTGGCCGCGTGCAGGAGATCAAGCGCGCGCTCCGGGTGGTCCATCCCGTGACGCATGGCCAGAACGCCAGGCACCGCGTGGATGAACCGCCCAAAGTCATCGTCGCGCAAGCTGGGGTCAAGCGGCGGCGGCAGCGCCGCCTCCACCTGATCCGCCATTTCGGGAAAATCTGAAGCAAGCTGCTCGGCCAGAGCCTCGGCGATCACCTCCAGCCGCGCATGCACGCCCAGCCCCGCGAAACGCGGCAAAGCGGTCTCGACGAACCGGTCGGGCGCGAAGCCCGGCAGGACGGAATATTCCTGCGCCAGAACGCCAAGCGTGCCGCGATTGAACAGCTGATCGGCGAGCGAGTAGCCCGCGCCCCCGCCCTGCCCGTCCGGTCCCCGTGCCATCGGCTCAGATCGTCGCCAGCGTCTCGCCGCCGTCCAGAACGATGTTCTGCCCGACGATGAAGCGCGCGTGCATCGAACACAGATAGGCGCACATCTTGCCGAAATCCGCCGCCTGCCCGTATTCGCGGGTCGGGATGCCCGACGCGCGCTCGGCGCTGATCTCGGCGATCGGGCGCCCTGTGCGCTCGGCGTCATGACTGTCCATCTGCACGATGCGCGCGGTCTCATGCACCCCCGGCAGCAGGTTGTTGATCGTCACGCCCTTTTCAGCGACCTGCCGCGAGGTGCCCGCGACAAAGCCTGTCAGACCCGCCCGCGCCGAGTTCGACAGACCCAGCTGCAGGATCGGCGCCTTCACCGAGCGCGAGGTGATGTTGACCACCCGGCCCCAGCCGCGCTCCATCATCCCCGGCAGCAGCGCCTGCATCAGCGCGATCGGGGTCAGCATGTTGCCGTCCAGCGCCTTGAGGAAATCGCTGCGATCCCAGTCGCTCCAGATGCCCGGGGGCGGACCGCCTGCGTTGGTCACAAGGATGTCGGCGCCGCGCGCCAGTTCCAGCACCTGCGCGCGCCCGTCTTCCGAGACGATATCGGCAGCCGCCGTGACGACTTTGACACCATAGGTGCTGCGGATCTCCTCGGCCGCCTGCTCCAGAGCTTCAGCCCCGCGCGCGTTCATCACAAGGTTGCAGCCAGCCTCTGCCAGCGCCTCGGCGCAGCCACGTCCCAGCCCCTTGGACGATGCGCAGACCAGCGCCGTCTTGCCCGAAATCCCGAGATCCATGTCTTTCTCCTCTTGTCGTCTGCCGGCAAAACGCCGGGCTCGGGGCCATATGATGACACATTCCCTTGGCATACAATGGGGTGTAGGCTCGGCCTTCCTGCGCCGCGCGCTACATGGTCAACGGCTACGCGACGCCGCTGGCTTTACGACAGGTCGCGCAGCCCTTTGGGCCATGATTGGCAAGCAGATCGGCAAGCGGACCGGAGAGACGAGCGCGCAGACCCTGCTGCGCATGAACGGTAGAGACGAGTGATGGCAAGAGCCCCTTTGCAGACCGAAGCCACCCGCGCACCGCACAGCGTGAGCGTCTATCGCGGCGCGCATCTGCGCGTGGTGAGCGGCGCCAATCTCGGCGACGGGCTCAGCTTTGCCGACGATCTGCAGCCAGACGATGTCTACGCGCTCTCGCCCTTGGCGCGCCCCTGCCGCCTGTCGCTGCTGCCCGCCGCCGCGTCGCCCTTCCAAGTCGCCCCCGGCAGCGAGACCGGCGCCGCTGGAGCCGAGCTGCATCTCGACAGTTGCCTGCTGTTCATGAGCGGCGACGGCGCCATCACCGAAGCGATCGTTCTGGTCGAAACCGATGCCGAAGGGCTGGTGACCGAGCTATACCTCATGCCGCTCGCGCCGATGCAGCCGCGCAAGGACTACGCTTTGGTCGGCGTGTCGACGCAGGAGGCTCTGGCCAAATTCGCGCAAGCGGCCTGCGTCTCGTTCACCCGCGGCACGCTGATCACCATGGCCTCGGGCGCGCAGCGACCCGTCGAGGATCTGCAACTGGGCGACCGCGTGCTGACCCGCGACGACGGCCCGCAGGAAATCCGCTGGATCGGTCATCAGGTGGTGCGGGCCAGCGGCGCCTTCGCACCGATCCTGATCCGCGCCGGGGCGCTCAACAATGCGCGCGATCTGCTGGTCAGCCCCGACCACCGGCTGTTCATCTACCAGCGCCGCGACCGGCTCGGGGCCGGGCGCGCCGAGCTTCTGGTGCGCGCGCGCCACCTGCTCAACGGCGAGAGCATCCTGCAGCAGCAGGGCGGTTTCGTGGAATATTACCAGATGCTCTTTGATCACCATCAGATCATCTATGCCGAGGGCATCGCCGCCGAATCCATGCTGGTCGACACGCGCACCCGCGCCGCCCTGCCTGCGGAACTCTCCGAACAGCTTGCCGCCTTGCTGCCGCGCCACCGCGCCACGGATCAGCCGGAGATCGAGGTGCAGGAAGTGATGCTGCAGCGGCCCGACGCCGCCGATTTGCTGCGACGCTCGTCGGTGGGATAAAGCCCAAGCCACGATGGTGATGGCGCGATCCGATGGGGGCTCTGCCCCCGTCCGCTGACGCGGCCTCCCCCGGGATATTTTCGCCAAGAGGAAGACCAAAAGGGCTTCTTCTCTTTCCAAATACGCCGGCCCGAGGCTGCAACCCGCGCCGCGCTCAGTGGTTGCGCAAAGCGTCGATCAACTGATCCTTGGTCATCTTCGAGCGGCCGTCGATGTCGATCTCTTGCGCGCGCTCGTAAAGCGCGTCTTTCGTCCATTCCTCATAGGGCGGTGCCTTGCCGCCCTTCTTCGACGGGTGCATGTCGGGATTGGCCTTGGCGTTGGCGATGCGCGCGGCTTTTTCCTTCGAATAGCCGTCGTCGCGCAGATCTGAATAGAGCTTATCGTCCTTGATCGAGGGGCCGTGGTCGCGGGTCATGGCAGGTCTCCTTTCCCGTGCTCAACCCCGCGCCGCAGCGCGCGGTTCCCCATAGACAAAAGCGCCTTGCGGACCTATACGCGCGCTCATGCTGGACACCGCTTCGAACCGCCCCACCCTGCCGCCCGAGATCGCGCGGCGCCGCACCTTCGCGATCATCTCGCACCCGGATGCGGGCAAGACCACGCTGACCGAAAAGTTCCTGCTTTTCGGCGGGGCCATTCAGATGGCCGGACAGGTCCGTGCCAAGGGCGAAGCGCGGCGCACGCGCTCGGACTTCATGAAGATGGAGCAGGAGCGCGGCATCTCGGTTTCCGCCTCGGCGATGTCGTTCGAATACGGGCAGTTCCGCTACAATCTCGTCGACACGCCCGGCCACTCGGACTTCTCCGAAGACACCTACCGCACGCTGACCGCGGTGGATGCGGCGATCATGGTGATCGACGGCGCCAAAGGTGTGGAAAGCCAGACCCGCAAGCTGTTTGAGGTTTGCCGCCTGCGCGACCTGCCGATCCTGACCTTCTGCAACAAGATGGACCGCGAGGCGCGCGACACCTTCGAGATCATCGACGAAATTCAGGAAAACCTCGCCATCGACGTGACGCCTGCCAGCTGGCCGATCGGCATGGGGCGCGATTTCCTCGGCTGCTACGACATGATCCACGACCGGCTGGAACTGATGGACCGGGCCGACCGAAACCGTGTGGCGGAATCGATCAAGATCAGCGGCCTCGACGATCCGAAGCTGGCCGAACACGTCCCCGCCGAATTGCTCGAGCAGCTGCGCGAAGAGATCGAGATGGCGCGCGAACTGCTGCCCGCGCTCGACCCGCAGTCGGTGCTCGAAGGGCATATGACGCCGATCTGGTTCGGCTCTGCGATCAACTCCTTCGGTGTGAAGGAACTGATGGATGGCATCGGCGAGCTGGCCCCCGAGCCGCAGCCGACCTCGGCCGCGCCCCGGCAGATTGCCCCCGATGAGAAGAAGGTCGCCGGGTTCGTCTTCAAGGTGCAGGCCAATATGGACCCCAAGCACCGCGACCGCGTCGCCTTCGTGCGCTTGTCGTCCGGGCATTTCGAGCGCGGCATGAAGCTGACCCATGTGCGCACCAAAAAGCCCATGGCGATCTCCAACCCGGTGCTGTTCCTCGCCGCCGACCGCGAGCTTGCCGAAGAGGCCTGGGCGGGCGACATCATCGGCATCCCCAACCACGGCCAGCTGCGCATCGGCGACACGCTGACTGAGGGCGAGGCGCTGAAGGTCACCGGCATCCCGTCGTTCGCGCCGGAACTGCTGCAGAGCGTGCGCGCGGGCGATCCGCTGAAGGCCAAGCACCTCGAAAAGGCGCTGTTCCAATTTGCCGAGGAAGGCGCGGCGAAAGTCTTCAAGCCGTCGATCGGCTCGGGCTACATCGTCGGCGTCGTCGGCGCGCTGCAGTTCGAGGTTCTGGGTGCGCGGATCGAGCAGGAATATTCGCTGCCGGTGCGCTTCGAGCCTTCGCAGTTCACCTCGGCGCGCTGGGTGCATGGCGAGAAGGCGGCAGTGGAGAAATTCACCAACGCCAATAAGCAGCACATCGCCCACGACAATGATGGCGACATCGTCTACCTGACGCGCATGCAATGGGACATCGACCGGGTCGAGCGTGACTATCCGGGCGTGACCCTCTCGGCGACCAAGGAAATGATGGTCTGATCCCGAGCCGCCTGTTGCATCACTGCACAGGCCAACCCCCTGACCCAACGTCATTTTATTCAATCCGGCGCCGCGAAATCACATTTTCGCGGCGCCGGGCGCTTTGAGGCACACCTTTGCGCCGCCCCGCGCTATACTGGCGTCTGCAGAGGGCGCGAAGCCCCGAAGATACAACGACAAAAGACCATCGAGGCAGAGGCAGCATGTCCCAAGACAGCGTAATTATCCGGCCCCTTCGGGCCGAAGACGAAGCCGCGTGGCGCGTGCTCTGGACCGGCTATCTCACCTTCTACGAGACCTCGGTGCCCGAAGAGGTCTATGCCTCCACTTTCGCGCGGCTGCTGGGCGAGGATCCGCAGGATTTCAGCTGCCTTGTGGCCGAGAGCGAGGGTGCGCTTATCGGGCTGGTGCATTTCCTCTTCCACCGCCACTGCTGGCGCATCGAGAATGTGTGCTATCTGCAGGACCTCTATGCCGCCCCCGAGGCGCGCGGCAAGGGCGTGGGCCGGGCGCTGATCGAGGCGGTCTATGCCGCTGCCGATGCCGCTGGCGCGCCGACGGTCTACTGGCTGACGCAAGAGTTCAACCACACCGCCCGGCAGCTTTATGACCGGATCGGGACCGAGACGCCCTTCATCAAGTATCAGCGGCCCTGAGCCATGTGGCGGCGCGGGCTCATCGTGCTGACCCTCGGGCTGCTGCTCGGCTCCTGCGCGCCGAGCGGCCCCGAGACCGCGCGGCGTGGCACTGCCGCGCCGGAAACCCCGCTGGCCAAACCGCCGCTCGCCGCACGTTTCGGCGCGCCGCAGCCCGAGCCGCCGCAGGTCGCCAACACGCAGATCGCCCGTGATGTGCTCGACCTCGCCTTCTTGCTGGAATCGGGCAAGAGCCTGCCGGTCTTCACCCGCTTCGAGACACCCGTGACCCTGCGCGTGGCCGGAGATGCGCCGCCCAGCCTGAGCGCCGACCTTGCGCGCCTGCTGCGGCGGCTGCGCGAAGAGGCAGGGATCGACATCACCGAGACCAAGGCCAAAGCGGCCAATATCACCCTTGTTCCGGTCTCGCGCGAGACGATCCGCAAGGAGCTGCCGCAGGCCGCCTGTTTCGTCATCCCCGGCGTCAGCTCGCTGGCCGAGTACCGCCGTGCGCGCCGCGCCGGGAGCACCAGCTGGGTGGATGTGCAGAAGCGCGAGACCGCCGCGGTCTTCCTGCCTGCCGACGCCGCGCCGCAGGAGCTGCGTGACTGCCTGCACGAAGAGATCGCGCAGGCGCTGGGGCCGCTCAACGATCTCTACCGGCTGGGTGACAGCGTGTTCAACGACGACAATGTGCACACGGTGCTTTCCGGCTATGACATGCTGGTGCTGCGGGTGTTCTACGACCCCGCGCTGCGTTCGGGGATGAGCCGCGCCGAGGTGGCGCAGGCGCTGCCCGCGATCCTTGCCCGGCTCAATCCACGCGGCGAGTCCCTGCCCGACCGGCATCTCGCGCCCACCCCGCGGCCTTGGATCGACGCCATCCAGACCGCGCTGAGCACCGGCGAGCCGATGCCGAAGCGCCGCGCCTCGGCCGAAGATGCGCTGCGCCTCGCGCAACGCGAAGGCTGGCGCGATCACCGGCTCGGCTTTGCGCATTTTGTGCTGGGGCGGCTGTTGCAAGGCGATGAGCCGGCGGCGGCGCGCGCCGAGTTCGACGCCGCGCGGCGCGTCTTCGCGGCCCTGCCCGGCGCACGTCTGCACGAGGCCTATGTGGACGCGCAGCTTGGCGCGCTGGCGCTGCGGGCAGGCGATGCGGCGCGCACGCTGGAGCTTGTGACGCCGCAGCAGGAGACCGCGACGCGCTATGAGAACGCTGCGCTTCTGGCGACGCTGAAGATGCTGCGCGCCGAGGCGCTGCAGATGTCGGGGCGCGCGTCCGAGGCCGAGCAGGTCCGGCTGGACTCTCTGGGATGGGCGCGCTACGGCTTCGGCCCGGATTGGGCGGCGGAGGCCAAGTTGCGACAGATCGCTGCGCTCAATCCGATGAACGGGAGTTGAGGACAGCGCATGATCGTGATCGCCGGAGCCCTGCTGGGCGCCATCATCGGCGGGCTGACCGCCCGGCGCCGCAAGGGCAACAAGGCCGATATCGCGCAGTTCGTCGCGGTCTATGCGATCGCCTTCGGGCTGATCGGGCTGATCGTCACCATCGCGGTTGAGAAGCTGGCGTTCTGAGCTGATTTTGCGCCCATAGGGGGCGCTGCCCCCTTTTCGCTGCGCGAATTCACCCCCGGCGTATTTTCAAAGAGAAGAAGACCCGGGTTGAGGGCGCTGGCTCGGCGCGGCATCATTGCGGCCGGAGGTGGCGGATGTTCCTGCGATTTTTCGAAACCCTGAGACAGGCGCAGGTGCCGGTCTCGCTGCGCGAGTTCCTGAGCTTTCTCGAGGCGCTGAAGGCCGGGCTGGCACGCTATGACGTGGAGGGGTTCTATTACCTCGCGCGCTGCGCGCTGGTGAAGGACGAGCGCCATCTCGACCGGTTCGACCGCGCCTTTGCCGAGGCCTTCAAGGGCGTCGAGGCGATCTCTTTCGAGCAGGTTCTGGAGGCGGTGGCGCTGCCCGCGGACTGGCTGCAGAAGATGGCCGAAAAGCATCTGTCGCCCGAAGAGAAGGCCGAGATCGAGGCGATGGGCGGCTTCGAGAAACTGATGGAGACGCTCAAGCAGCGCCTGCGCGAGCAGCAAAAGCGCCACGAGGGCGGCAGCAAATGGATCGGCACCGCGGGCACCTCGCCCTTTGGCGCCAATGGCTACAACCCAGAGGGCGTGCGCATCGGTCAGGACCAAAGCCGCCACCAGCGCGCGGTGAAGGTCTGGGACAAGCGCGAGTTCCGCAACCTCGACGATCAGGTCGAACTGGGCACGCGCAACATCAAGGTCGCGCTGAAGCGGCTGCGGGCCTGGGCGCGCGACGGGGCGGCGGATGAGCTGGACCTCGACGGCACGATCCGCGCCACCGCCGAGCATGGCTATCTCGACGTGAAGACCCGCCCAGAGCGGCGTAATGCGGTGAAGGTGCTGCTGTTCCTCGACGCGGGCGGCTCGATGGATCCGCATGTGAAGGTGGTCGAAGAGCTGTTCTCGGCGGCGCGGGCCGAGTTCAAGCACCTCGAGCACTACTATTTTCACAACTGCCTGTACGAAGGGGTCTGGCGCGACAACCGCCGCCGCTGGGACGCGCAGCTGCCGACGTGGGAGGTGCTCAACACCTATGGGCCCGACTATAAATGCATCTTCGTCGGGGATGCCTCGATGAGCCCCTATGAGATCGCCGTGCCGGGCGGCGCCAATGAGCATTGGAACAAGGAGGCGGGCGAGGTCTGGCTGCGCCGCGCCCGGGCGCAATGGCCCGATCACCTGTGGATCAACCCGGTGCCCGAGAAGCACTGGCGCTACACCCAGTCGATCGCGATGATCCGCGAGATTTTCGAGGAGCGCATGGTGCCGATGACGCTGGAAGGGATCGCCCGCGGCACCCGCGAGCTGGCGCGTTAGAACTCCACTTCAAGCTCGACGATCTCGTCGGGCTCGGCCAGCGCGCCCTCGGTCCATTCCAGCATGGGCGCCCAGTTCAGGATGGTCTCGACATAGGCCTCGAGCGTCGGATCGAGCGCCACCGAATAGGTGCGGAAACGGGTGCAGACCGGCGCGTACATGGCATCGGCGACCGAGGGGCGCGCGCCAAAGAGGAACGGCCCGCCGTAGGTGTCGAGACACTCGTGCCAGATCACCTTGATCCGCTCGACGTCGGGCCGCGCGCCCGAAAAAATCTTGAAGCTCTGATGCCGCGCCTTGAGGTTCATCGGCAGCGCCGAGCGCAGGTTGTAAAAGCCCGAATGCATCTCGCCAGAGATCGACCGGCAATGCGAGCGCGCCACGATGTCATCGGGATAGAGCCCGGCCTCGGGCAGGATCTCGTTGAGATACTGAGCGATGGCCAGCGTGTCCCAGACCTGCACCTTGCCATGCACCAGCCGCGGCACCAGCACCGTGGGCGAGAGCAGCAAAAGCTCCTGCCGGGCGGTGGCGTCGGTGGTGTCGACCATCTCCTCGGTGAACTCCAGCCCGGCCATGCGGCAGAGCAGCCAGCCCCGCAAAGACCACGAGGAATAGTTTTTCGATGAAATGGTGAGCGTTGCCTGCCCCATGCGTCTTCCTCCCGCTGTCACTCGCGCCAAGACCACAGTTTCTTGTCGCATCGCGCGCGCAGACCTGGCTAGCGTTTTCGCGAGGCAGCGAGGGGAAATCGACGTGCTCTACGCAGGCTACCAAGGACTTGATGATTTTATCGCCCCTTTTCGCATGGCGGCGCTGCATGGGCTGACGTTCATGCCCCGCCTTTCCGGGCCCTTTGCGCAGCTGTCGCGGCACAATGCCGCCGCGCTGGAGATGGTCAGCCGGTTCCGGCTCAGCCATGAGCGCCCGGCCTTCGGCATCACCACGGTACGCGATGGCAACCGCGACGTGCCGGTGCGCGAGGAAGTGGCGCTCGACCTGCCGTTTGGCCAGTTGCTGCATTTTCGCAAGGAGATCGACACGCCGCGCCCCAAGGTGCTGGTGACCGCGCCGCTGTCGGGGCATTTCGCCACGCTGCTGGCGGGCACGGTGAAAGTGCTGCTGCGTGACCATGACGTCTATATCACCGACTGGAAGAACGCCCGCGACGTGCCGAAATCGGCGGGCGCTTTCGGGGTGGAGGATTACGTCGCCTATGTGATCCGCTTTCTCGAAGAGATCGGGCCGGGCGCGCATATCCTTGGCGTCTGCCAGCCCTGCGTTCAGGCGCTCGCCGCGGTTGCGGTGATGTCGGAGGATCGCAACCCCGCGACACCGCTGTCGATGACGCTGATGGCGGGCCCGGTAGATGTGCGCGAGAGCCCCACGACGGTGAACGCGCTGGCCGATGAAAAGCCGCTCGACTGGTTCGAGCGCAACGTCATTGCCACAGTGCCACTGCGCTATGCTGGGGCCGGTCGGCGGGTCTATCCGGGCTTTGTGCAACTCACCGCCTTCATGTCGATGAACATGGAGCGGCACCGCGCGCAGCACAAACGGCTCTACGATCACCTCGCCGCCGGAGAGACCGAAGAGGCGCGCAAGGTGAAGGAGTTCTACGACGAGTATTTCGCCGTGCTCGATCTGACCGAGGAGTTCTACATCGAGACCATCGAGCGCATCTTCAAAAAGGCCGAACTGGCGACGGGCGAGTTCACCTATCGCGGGCGCAAGGTGAACCCCGCTGCCATTCGCCACACCGCGCTGCTCACCGTCGAAGGCGGGCGCGACGATATCTGCGGGCTCGGCCAGACCTCGGCGGCGCATGACCTCTGTTCGTCGCTGCGCCCGCATCTGAAGCGCCACCACCTGCAGGCCAACGTCGGCCATTATGGCGTCTTCAACGGGCGCCGGTGGGAGAATGAGATCTACCCGGTGGTGCGCAACATGATCCTTGCCATGGAGTGAGCCGGCGGGGGAGTGAGCCGGCGGGCCGCCCGAGGCCCCGCCGCCAGCGTGGCCGAAAGGCGACGCGGGCGGGCCATGCGCGCCGCGCCGCTGCTCGGGCAATTGCGCGCATCCACGCTTGGCGGCAGTCTCCGGCCCATGAGCGCAGACAAGACCCCCAGCTATCCCGGCGGAATCGCGGCCATTCTCACGCAGATGGAGGGCCGACGCGATGCCATCGACTATGCCCCCGGCGAGGCGCTGCCTCCCTATGATACGCCGCTTGCGGGGCTTGCGGATCGGATCATCGGCGATCCCGATGGCGACCCCGAAGAAGCCCCGCCCTTCCGCTCGTCCTACCACCGCAAGCGCCACGCGTTGCGCAAGGAACTGACAGGCCGGTCCGAGTTGGTGTTTCTGAATGCGCTGCTCATCGCGCATCTTCGCAAGCGCAGCTTCCCCGAGCACGCCCCGGCGCTGTTCCAGCGGCTCTGGGCCGAAGAAGGCGCGGCATTGCTGGCGCAGCTCGATCCGCGCTGGCTGGTCTCTTCGGTCACCACCTTCGGCGATCACGGGCTCAGCCTCGTGCAGCGCTCGGTGGGGCTGGCGCTTACGGCGCTCTTCGGCACCATGAAGCTCTATGAATCCGAGCGGCTCTATTCCGGGCTCGCCGCCGACCGGCCCTTCGCGCTCGACGGTAAGGCGCGCAGCCCGCTGCCGCTGGAGATGGACAGCTATTCGCTGCCCAGCGGCGGGCTGGATGTGAACCTGATCGGGCGGCTGTGGATGGAGGCCGAGGGTGATCCGGTGATCCGCCCGCTTGCGCACCATCTGCTGGAGCTTCTGATCTGCGACGAGCGTACGGTGTTTCGCCGCCTGCGCACCATGCGGCAGCGGCAGACGCGCCGGCAGGCCACCCCCGCCAAAAGCAATGCCGCGGCCAATGTCGCGCCCGTGCCTCCAAGCCATCGCGACCTGACTCCCGAGTCGCTGCGCTGGGGCCTGACCTCGACCATCCGCGCGCCGCTGCGCGACATCGCCCGCTTTGCCGCACATCACATCGAGCTTGGGGCGCATCTGCTGCACATCCATCTCGACGCGCCCGATGAAGCGGCCGCCGCCTTTCTCACCCGCCATCCGGCGGTGCGGATCGTGCAGTGCGACGCCGCCTATTGGGCGCAGACCGGCCGCCCCCGCCCCGAGGCGCATCAGTTGCGCCAAGCCTATAACGCCACGCAAAGCCTGCGCGCAGGGCATGGCTTGCACTGGCTGGCGCATGTGGATGTGGATGAGTTCCTGCTACCGCAGCGCCCGATCCCCGAGCTTCTGGCCGAGGTCCCGATGAGCGCCGCCTTTGCCCGCGTCGCCCCTGCCGAGGCGCTGGCCCCCGAGGCCGGTCTGCCGCAGCGCTTCAAGACCACCCACAAGCACGCCGGGCGTCCGAAATCGGTGCTGCAGGACGTCTACCCCACCTTCGGCGCGCATCTCTACGGCGGCTTTCTTTCGCACAGTTCCGGCAAGGTCTTTACCCGCACCGGGATCGACGACACGCGGCTTGGTATTCACACGCTGAAATACCGCGGCGAGGAAGCCAGCAACCGTCACCGGCTGAGCGATGTCTGGCTGGGTCATCTGCACGCGCCCTCGTGGCAGGGCTTCCGCGCCCATCTCGACTTCCGCCGCAGCCTCGGCTCTTACCGCCGCAGTTCGGAGCGGCCCGAGATGGGTCAGGCCGAGCTGATCCAATATCTGCTCGATGAAGAGGGCGAGGCCGGTCTGCGGGCGCTGTTTGACGAGGTCTGCGCCGACACGCCGGATCTGCGGGCGCGCCTTTCGCAGCAAGGGATGCTGATCGAGCAAAGCTTCGATCCCGATGCGGCAGTCGCCCGCGTGTTCGGAGAGCTGCCGTGATCCGCTGGGGCACGGTCACCACCACCAATGCCGCGCTGCCGCGCATCCTCGAATTTGCCGCGTGGCATCTCGAGCAGGGCGCGCACCGGCTTTACATCTACCTCGACGCGCCGGACCCGCAGGCCGAGGCGGTGCTCTCGTCCCACCCCAAGCTGCGCGTCTTCACCACCGACGACGCGTGGTGGCAAAAGCGCGGCAAACGCCCTGACGTGCATCAGGTCCGCCAGTGCCGCAACGCCCGGCACGCGAGTAACCGCAAGCCCGAGACCGACTGGCTGGCGCATGTGGACGTGGATGAGTTTCTGCTGCCCGCGCGCCCGCTGGCCGATCAGCTTGCCGCCCTGCCCCCAGATTGCCTCTGCGCCCGCGTCCGCCCGGTCGAGGCGCTGTCTCCCGCGCCCGGAGTTGAGAGCGCCGAGACGCTGTTCAAAGCCTTCCATCTTGAACAGAAGGCGCGCCAGAGCGCCGCCGAGGCGTGCTTTCCCACTTGGGGGCGGCATCTTTCGGGTGGGTTCCTCAGCCATGTGGCGGGAAAGCTGTTCTTCCGCTCGGGCACCGAGGGGCTGGAGATCCGCATCCATAACGTCCTGCTCGGCGATCAGATGAACCCCGGAGAGCGCCCCCTGCCCGAGACCGAGCTGGGGCATTTCCACGCCGCCGACTGGGCGCATTTTCTGGAGGCCTACCGCTTTCGGCTGGCGCGCGGCTCCTACCGGGCCGAGCTGAAACCGCAGGTGCGCGGGACAGAT
This sequence comes from Salipiger sp. PrR002, assembly GCF_010500775.1. Taxonomy (NCBI): domain Bacteria; kingdom Pseudomonadati; phylum Pseudomonadota; class Alphaproteobacteria; order Rhodobacterales; family Roseobacteraceae; genus Salipiger; species Salipiger sp. PrR002. The sequence continues at coordinate 109,153 of NZ_JAAGOU010000013.1, read as the reverse complement.
GCGGTGAGCCTGCACCAGCTTTTCGCGATGATCGAAGAGGCAGGCGGCGAGGAGGCTTTGCGCGCCTTCTATGAGGAGGTCTGCACCGCCACGCCCGAATTGACCGAGCGTCTGGACCGCCATGGGCTGCTGCGCCGCTGCCGCATGGACCTGCCCGCCCTGCGGGCAAAGCATTTCCCGGGCGCGCCGCAGAACTGATTGCAGACCTGAGTGCACCTTGACCCGGCGCGCGGGGCCTGATCCAACCTTGGTATACCAAGACCGGAACCCCATGCTCACCGTCCTCACCCATGATATCCTGCCGGTCTTTGCGCTGCTGGCGCTCGGCTTTGCCCTTGGCAGGCGGCAGATTTTCACCCGGCAAGACGCGGCCTCGGCGAACCGCATCGCGCTGATGGTGCTGCAACCGGGGCTGATCTTTCCGCTGATCGCCACCGTGCCCTTCGCCGATTTCGACCTGCGCGCCCTGCTCACCTATGGTGCCTGCGAGGCCGCAGCCTTCGCCGCCTGCTACGCGCTGGCGCGGCGGCTTTTCCGCTGCGCGGCGCTGGAGGCTTGGCTGCTGGCGATGACGGTGATCTTCGTCAACTCGCTGCTTTATATCCGTCCGATCTCGCTGCTGATCTACGGCGAAAGCGGCGCGCTGCCGGTGACTGCCGTGGTCGCATGGGACACGGCGATCGCCTTTGCCTTCTTCATCATCAGCTCCGACCTGATCGCCCGCCCCTCGGCCGGACCGCTGCCCGCACTGAAGCGGCTGTCGGTCAACCCCACGCTGATCTCTATTGTGCTGGGCATCGCCGTGAACCTCTCTGGCCTGCCCCTGCCAGAGCCGATCCGCACCGCCTGCGATTTTGCCGGGGCTGGCACCGCGCCGCTGGTGCTCTTCGCGCTCGGCCTGCTGCTGTCGGGACAGAGCCTGAAGCCCTCGCCGGTGGTGGTGAGCTTTGCGGCGCTGAAACTCTTTGGCTTTCCGCTGCTGGTGACGCTGGCGCTGTGGCTGATGGGCGTCGCCGGGCAATGGCAGGCGCAGTTCACCCTGCTTGCCGCCGGACCCTCGGGCGCCATGGCCTTTGCGCTGGCGCTGCTGCATGGCACGCGCACCGACCGCATCGCGGCGGTAACGATCTGGACCAGCGCGCTATCGCTGCTGTCGCTGGCCGCGCTGGCCTGAACAGCTTTGATCTGGCCTCAGGCCGTCGCGGGGAAGACGAAGCAGCGGTCGCGCCGCACGGTCAGCCACAGCGGCGTGCCGGGTTTCGGCAGGAAGACATTCGGCACCGTGGCCTTGATCATGCCGCCATCGAAATCCATGCGGAACTCCACAAGGCTTTCCGAGCCCATGAAGCGCGCGCGCTCGACCACGCCGCGCGCCGGGGTGCCCGCCATCTGCGTCGGGTTCGGGCCGCGCCCGCCCCGGTCAAAGTCGATCCCCACGTGCTGCGGGCGGAAGACGATATCCACCTGCTCGCCATCGGGCACGCCGGGCGCAAGGAACGGGCCAAAGGGCGTCTGTGCAAGCGCGCCCTGAACTTTGCCGCTCAGCGTATTGATATCGCTGAAGAACGCCACCGCTGCCTTATCCGCCGGAGCGTTGTAGATGTTGTAGGGCGCACCGCGCTGAACGATCTTGCCGCCGCGCATCAGGGCGATCTCATCGGCCATGCGCATGGCCTCTTCGGGCTCATGGGTGACCAACAGAACCGAGGTACCCTCTTCCTTCAGCAGCGCCAGCGTCTCGTCGCGGATGCCGTCGCGCAGGCGGTTGTCGAGGCCCGAGAAAGGCTCGTCCATCAGCATGATGCGTGGCCTGGGCGCCAGCGCGCGCGCCAGCGCCACGCGCTGCTGCTCGCCGCCCGAAAGCTGGTGCGGGTATTCGTCGATGAAATGCCCAAGGCCGACCCGGTCCAGAAGTTCCAGCGCCCGCGCCTTCTTGGCGCTTGCGGAGCCCTTGAGGCCGAAGGCGACATTCTCGCCCACCGACAGATGCGGGAAGAGCGCGAAATCCTGAAACATCAGCCCGATTGCGCGGCGTTCTGGCGGGATGCGAAACACCGTGTCGCACACAAGCGTGCCGTCGACGTGGATCGAGCCGCTGTCCTGCATGTCGACCCCGGCGATCATCCGCAGCGTCGTCGACTTGCCGCAGCCCGAGGGCCCGAGCAGGCAGGTCACATCCCCCGGCTCGATGCTGAGCGAGACATCATCGACAACCGCGCGCCCCTCGAAACGCCGGACGAGATTTCGGACCTCCAGACGGGGTTGCGCCACTGCTGCCTGCCTCGCGTTGTTCCTGATGAAATGCATCGGGGATTGAGCTTACAAGCCGAAGTAGCAGCCCCCAGAGCGGCACACAAGGCGAAGGGGCCACCCGGCCAGCCCTGCCACGCGCTAACGGGGCAGAGATCCCGCAAACCGCCGCACCGCAAGGCAGAATTCCATGCAAAGCACCACCGGAGTCGGCCGCCGCAACCCTGCGTCAAATACGCACACCGACCGCGCAACCAAAAGATGTATCACAGAAACATCACATGTCCTCACGGGCCTCATGGCCATAGTAACCGGGGGTAACAATCGCAATAGTTCGGTGGAATTTTTAATCCTGACATTACCGTTAGATTTCGGCTAACTTTACTAAAATTCACGTCAGCGTAGCCGTTTTCGGGTTGTGATACCGTGTGAAATCGGCTGCCTTCTCTCGACGCCGCCAACGACGATCAGGGAGTTTCATGTCACTATTTATCATCGCGCTCCTGCCCTTCCTCGGAGCCTTGCTTCCGGGTTTGATGATTCAGGCGGGCCGGCGCGCCTGCGGAATGGCGACCCTGTTCGTCACCCTCGCAGCGCTGCTTGGCCTGATCACCCACCTACCCGCCGTCTGGGCCGGAGAGACCGTCACCGCCTCGGTCGCATGGATGCCCTCCATCGGCCTGAACGTGACGCTCTTCCTCGACGGGCTGGGCATGATGTTCGCCGCGCTGATCCTCGGGATCGGTGCGCTGGTGATCATTTACGCACGCTATTACCTGACGCGCGATGACAATATGGGCGAGTTCTACACCTATCTTCTGCTCTTTCAGGGCGCGATGGTGGGCATCGTCCTGTCGAACAACATCCTGCTGCTGCTGATCTTCTGGGAACTGACCTCGCTGTCGTCCTTCCTGCTGATCGGCTTTTGGAAACATCTGCCCGAGGGCCGTCAGGGCGCGCGTATGGCGCTGACCGTGACCGGCATGGGCGGGCTGGCGCTGATCGGCGGCATGCTTCTTCTGGGCTCGGCGGCGGGCACCTATGAGATCACCGAGATCCTCGCGCGGCGCGAGGTGATCCAAGCCTCGCCCTATTACGTTCCGGCGCTGCTGCTGATCCTGCTGGGCTGCTTCACCAAGTCGGCGCAATTCCCCTTCCACTTCTGGCTGCCGCACGCGATGGCCGCGCCGACGCCGGTGTCGTCCTATCTGCATTCGGCGACGATGGTGAAGGCGGGCATCTTCCTGATGGCGCGGCTCTGGCCCGCGCTGGCGGGCAGCGACGAATGGTTCTGGATCGTCACCACGGCGGGTCTGGTGACCATGGTGCTGGGCGCCGTCATCGGCCTCTTCAAGCACGACCTGAAGGCGCTGCTGGCCTTCTCGACGGTCTCGCACCTTGGCCTGATCACCATGCTTTTGGGCACCGGCACGTCTTATGGCGCGATGGCGGCGGTGTTTCACATCCTCAACCACGCGGCGTTCAAATGCTCGCTCTTCATGACGGCGGGGATCGTCGATCACGAGGCGCACACCCGCGACATCCGCCGTCTTGGCGGGCTGCGCCACCTGATGCCCGTGACCGCGACCATCGCCATCGTCGGCGCGCTGGCCATGGCTGGCATTCCGCTGTTCAACGGCTTTTTGTCGAAGGAAATGTTCCTCGAAGAAGCCTCGCACACCGTCCTTTTCGGCTCGCATTGGCTGGTGCCGGCGCTGGCGACGCTGGGGGCGATCTTCTCGGCCGCCTACAGCTTTCGCTTCATCGCCCATGCCTTCCTTGGCAAGACCCGCGACGACTATCCGCACAAGCCGCATGACCCGAATTTCGGCATGTGGGGGCCGCCAGCCTTCCTTGGCCTGATCGTCGTCACCGTGGGCTGCCTGCCCTTCCTTGCCGAACCCGTAGTGAAACGCGTTGCCGCCGCCGTCATCGGCGCCGAGGGCGAAGTCCCCGGCGCGCATCTGGCGCTGTGGCACGGGATCACCCCGGCGCTGATCATGTCGGTAATCGCCACTGTCGGCGGCCTGATCCTGCTGGCGCTCTTCACGCCGCTGCTGAAGGGTTGGGACGCGGCGCCCCGCCCCGAGGCCAAGCGCATCTTCGAAGCGCTGGTCGATGCCTGCGCGCGCGGCTCCGAGCGGCTGACGCAGGGCATGCACAACGGCAGTTTCTCGCGCTATGCGACGATCTTCACCGTCACCGTGCTGGCCGCTGCCGCGCATGCGTGGTTCACCGGATCCGTCGGCCCGGTCACCCGCGAGATCCTGCCCATCCAGCCGCTGCCGCTGGCGGGCTGGATCCTCATCCTCACCGCCACCACGCTCATTGTGCTGTTCCACCGCAACCGTCTGGTCGCGCTGATCCTGATGGGCGTGATCGGCACGATGGTGTCGATCGCCTTCAACTACCTTTCCGCGCCGGACCTTGCGCTGACGCAGATCTCGGTCGAAGTGGTGACGATCATCCTGCTGCTGCTGGCGCTGAACTTCCTGCCCAACACCACCCCCATCGAATCCACCTCGGCCCGCCGCCTCCGCGACGGCGCGCTGGCGGTGCTCGCCGGTCTTGGTACCGCAGGGCTGACCTATGCCATCCTGCGCCGCGATTTCTCGCTCGGCACGATCTCGGACTACATGCTCGAGAACTCCTACGCTGGCGGGGGTGGCACCAATGTGGTGAACGTGATCCTCGTGGACTTCCGGGGGTTTGATACCTTCGGCGAGATCATCGTGCTGGGGATCGCCGCTCTGGTGATCTATGCGGTGACCGAGGCGCTGCTGTCCGGCCCCGTCCGCGCCCGCCTGCTCAACCGCGTGCCCGACCAGAAACAGGCCGGTGACGCGCACCCGCTGATCATGGTGGTGGTCACGCGCCTGCTGCTGCCGGTGCTGCTGATGGTGGGCATCTACATCTTCCTGCGCGGCCATAACGAGCCCGGCGGCGGCTTCGTGTCGGGCCTCGTGGTGTCGATCGCGGTGGTGATGCAATACATGGCCTCGGGCTTTTCCTGGGCCAACGACCGCCAGCGCTACCCCTATCACGGGGTGATCGGCGCGGGCGTGCTGATCGCCGGGCTGACCGGGATTGGCGCATGGCTGTTCAGCCGCCCCTTCCTGACCTCGACCTTCGGCTACGTGAAGCTGCCGGGGCTCGAGAAATTCGAGCTGGCCTCCGCCATGGCCTTCGATCTGGGTGTGTTCCTGTCGGTCGTGGGTGCCGTGATGCTGTCGCTCGAGAGCTTCTCGCGCCTCGCCCGCCGCGCCGATACCGAGACCAGCGAGCACGCGATGGACATCGACCCCTCGCGCGACACCGAAACCGGAGAGGCCTGATCCATGGAGTTCCTCATCGCAACCGCCATCGGCGTGCTCACCGCCGCGGGGATCTATCTGGTCATGCGCAAGCGCACCTTCCCGGTGATCCTTGGCACCTCGCTGCTGACCTATGCCGTCAATATGTTCCTCTTCGCCTCGGGTCGGCTGGTGATCAACCAGCCCCCCATTCTGCGCGACGATGCCACAAGCTATACCGACCCGCTGCCGCAGGCGCTGGTGCTGACCGCCATCGTGATCTCTTTCGGGATGACCGCCGTGGTGGTGATGATCGCCCTCGCCTCTTACCTGAACGCCGATGACGACCATGTGGACGAGGCGCAGGCTCTGGCCAGCGAACGCCGCGCCGGAGATGAGCCTGCTGAAGGCCCGGCCGACGAGAAGGAGTCCCGCGCATGATGCACTGGATCATCGCCCCCGTGGTGCTGCCGGCCATGATGGCTGCCACCATCGTCCTCGCCGCCCGTTTCCACGACAGCCTGCAGCGGGTGTTCTCGCTGGGCTCGCTGGTGGCGCTGCTGGCGATTTCCATCGGCCTCTACATGCAGGCCTCGGACGGCACCATCACGCTTTACCAGCTGGGTCACTGGCAGGCCCCCTTCGGCATCGTGCTGGTCGCCGACCGGCTGTCGACGACTATGGTGCTGCTGACCGCGGTGCTGGCGCTGCCGGTGCTGATCTATGCCATCGGCTCGGGCTGGGACAAACGCGGGCAGCATTTCCACGCGCTCTTTCAGTTCCAGATCATGGGGATCATGGGCGCGTTCCTGACCGGCGACGCCTTCAACCTCTTCGTCTTCTTCGAAGTGCTGCTGATCGCCTCTTACGGCCTGATGATCCACTCGGGCGGGGCCACGCGCACCCGCTCGGGCGTGCAGTACATGCTCTACAACCTCTTGGGCTCGACACTGTTTCTCTTCGCGCTCGGCACGCTTTATTCGCAGGCGGGCACGCTGAACCTTGCCGATCTGGCGCTGCGCGTGCAGCAGATGGACCCCGAGAATTCCGCCGGGCTGCGCGTCGCGGCGGTGCTGCTGCTGCTGGTCTTCGCGGTGAAGGCGGCGCTGCTGCCGCTGCACTTCTGGCTGCCGTCGAGCTATGCCAATTCCCCCGCCCCGGTCGCCGCGCTTTTTGCGATCATGACCAAGGTCGGCGCCTACAGCATCATCCGCTTTTACACGCTGGTCTTCCCGCCCTCGCTGCCGCTGGTGCAGGGCGCGCATGAGGAATGGCTGCTGCCGCTGGCGCTGATCACGCTGGTCATCGGCATGATCGGCGTTCTGGGCACCCGCGAGATCGGCCGTCTGGTGGCCTTCTCGGTGGTCGGCTCGATGGGCATGCTGCTGGCCTCGGTGGCGCAGTTCACCCCCGAGGGGATTTCCGCCGCGCTTTACTACGCGCTGCACTCGACGCTGGCGACGGCGGCGCTGTTCCTGATCGTCGACGTGGTGCGCGAGCGTCGCGGCAGCGTCGCGGGCACCATCGAAGAGACCCTGCCCATGGCGGGCGGCGCGCTGGTGGCCGGGCTGTTCTTCATCGCCTCGATCGCCATGGCGGGCCTGCCGCCGCTGTCGGGCTTTCTGGGCAAGCTGCTGATCCTCGAAGCCGCGCAGCAAGGCACGCTGACATGGTGGGTCTGGGCAGCGGTGCTGGGCTCGTCGCTGATCGCCGTGGTGGGCTTTTCGCGCGCGGGCTCGACGATCTTTTGGAAGTCGCATCAGGTGGCGGTCGAAAACTGCGGCTCTGTTGACGACCCCGACGATGAACATGCCGCGCGCACGACCCACGAACCCGCTGACGACCATCCCCGGCTGCCGATGATCGCGATCGGCCTTCTGGTGGCGCTGCTGATCGCGCTGACCGTCTTCTCCGGCCCGGTGACGCGGCAACTCGACGCCACCGCGCAGCAGCTTTTCGCGCCGCAGCCCTACATCTCCACCGTGCTCGAGACGCCGGGCAAGGAGATCAAGGCGCACGGGGATGAGCACGGGGATGAGCACGGCGACGACCACGTGGAGACCGGCGAGGATGAGGCCAAGCACCTGCCCGCCGATGAAGCCCACGAAGACCCGCCGCATGACGGCGAGGCGCTGCACGGCGAGGACGCCAATGCACAAAGCACGGAAGGAGGACACTGATGGCCACCCGCTACATCCGCAGGCTCTTCCCGCATCCGCTGCTGTCGGTGGCGCTGGTGATCGTCTGGCAGTTTCTGTCGAATGATCCGTCGATCAACAGCCTCGTCTTCGGCGTGATCCTTGGCGTGCTGCTGCCCTTCGCCACCGCGGCCTATTGGCCGGACCGACCGCAGGTAACACGGCCGTGGAAGCTCATCCCCTATGGCCTCATCGTGGCGTGGGACATCATCACCGCCAATATCACCGTGGCGCTGATCGTGCTCTTCAAGCGCAATGACGACATCCATTCGAAATGGATCAGCATCCCGCTCGACGTGCGCACCCCCGAGGCGATCACCGCCCTGGCGGGCACGATCACCCTGACACCGGGCACCGTGTCGGTCGATCTGTCGAACGAGGGCCATGCGCTGCTGGTCCATGCGCTGCACGCCGATAACCCCGAGAAGGTCGCCCGCAAGATCAAGCAGCGCTACGAACGCCGCCTGAAGGAGATTTTCGAATGATCGTCACCTATGCGCTCATCTTCGCCTTCGTCGCGGTCAGCCTGTCGCTGCTGCTGACGATGATCCGCCTGATCAAAGGGCCGCACATCGGCGACCGCATCCTTGCGCTCGACACGCTGTCGATCAACGCGGTGGCGCTGATCATCCTCGTCGGCATCGCCGGGGCCACGCAGATTTACTTCGAGGCGGCGCTGATCATCGCCATGGTGGGCTTTGTGTCCACGGTGGCGGTCGCGCGCTTCGTGCTGAGGGGAGACATCATCGAATGACCCATGGCTACATCGACATCGCCATCGCCGCGGCACTGGTCATCGGCGGGCTGTTCACGCTGGTGGGCTCGGTGGGCCTGCTGAAGCTGCGCGCGCCCATGGCGCGGCTGCATGCCCCCACCAAGGCCTCGACGCTTGGCGTCGGCTCGATCCTGCTCGCCTCGGTGCTCTTTGCTTTCGCCTCGGATGCGCCTTCATATCACGAGCTGCTGATCATCGCGTTCCTGTTCATGACCGCGCCCGTCTCGGCCTATTTCATCTCGAAGGTGCATATCCATCTGCAGAACCAGCGCGACCCGCTGCCGAAACCGGCGCGCGACCGCATCTGGGCAACGATGGCAAAGCGCGAGGAAGACACGCCGAGCGTGCCGGAGATGAAACCGGAAAACTGACCCCTGCGGAGTGTGGCGGCTCAGCCCGCCGCCTCCAGCGCCTTGCCGAGCCGTGGCAGACGCGCCTTCTTGAGCAGGCTGCGCATGGTCCAGTCTTCGCCCGAGAGCCGTCGCGCTTCGGCCAGAACGCCCTCGCAGGCGTCCCGCACCTTGCCCGGATTGGCCTCGAACATGCCGCGCAGAAAACCGTCGGCATCGACCCGGCTGAGCCCCTCCTCGGCGAGGATGCCGCGCGGGAAATCCTTGGCGTTCTCGGTGACGATGATGTCCGCACTGCCAGAGATGGCCGCCGCCAGCACGTGAAGATCCGCCGGATCGGGCAGCCACAGCCGGTCTTCCATGGCGGGCTGATAGCGCACCTCGGAGTTAGGCCAAGCCGCCCGGACCTGCGCGATCTCGCCGCGTGCCTGCACCTCGCCCATCGGCCCCAGCTTGCGCGAGGCCAGCGCCCATTCCTCGAGGATGCGCGCCGACCATAGCGGTTGAAAGAGCCCCTGTGCGGCGACGCCCAGCAGCACCTCGCGCATCACCGTCGGGTAGATGACGCAGGTGTCGAGCAGGACTTTCACCGGCTGGCTCACAGCCGGAACACCAGCGCCTTCAGATAGCCCGATTCCGCCAGCTGCGGCAGCAGCGGATGGTCCGGCCCGGCAAAGCCGGTGTGCAGCAGCTGCGCGCGCCGCCCGGCCCGGCCAATGCCACGCAGACAGGCGCCGGTGAAGCTCGACAGATCCGCCGCATGGCTGCACGAGCAGAGCACCAGATAGCCGCCCTCTTCCACGAGCGGCGCCGACAGCCGCGCAACCTTCTCATAGGCGCGCAGCCCCGCTTCCAGCGCGGGCTTGGCCGGGGCGAAGGCGGGCGGGTCGCAAACCACGAGGCCAAAGCGCGCGTCTTCCTGCCCCAGCGCCTCGAGCGTGTCGAAGGCGTCGCCCTGACGGGTGGCAAAGCGCTCCGCCGCGCCCATCCGCTTGGCGCCTTCCTCGGCCAGCGCCAGCGCAGAGGCCGAGCCGTCCACCGACAGCGCGCTCGATGCGCCACCCGCGAGCGCCGCCAAAGCGAAACCGCCAACGTGAGAGAAGACGTCGAGCATCTTCTGACCGCTCGCCAGCCGCGCCGCAAAGCCGTGGTTCGGGCGCTGGTCGTAGAACAGCCCGGTCTTTTGCCCGCCGGTGAGGTCGGCCATATAGGTGGCGCCATTCATCTCCACCGGCAGCGGCGCCTCGGGCGCTTGGCCCAGCAGCACCGCATCCTGATCGTCGAGGCCCTCAAGCTGGCGACCGCGGCCCCCGGCGTTCTTGAGGATATTCGTGACCCCCGTGACCTCGGCCAGCGCCTCGGCCAGCTGCGGTAGCAGCAGCTCGGCCCAAGCGGCGTTGGGCTGGATCACCGCGGTGTCGCCGAAGCGGTCGATGATCACCCCAGGCAACCCGTCGGCCTCGGCATGCACCAGCCGGTAGTAGGGCGCCGGGAAGAGCCGCATGCGCAGCTCCAGCGCGCGGGTCAGCTTGGCCGCCAGCCATGCCTTGTCGATCACCGCCTCGGGATCGCGGTCGAGCATCCGGCAGGTGATCTTCGAATCCGGCGTCAGCCCGACAAGGCCAAGCGGCTTGCGCTCGTTGTCCTCAAGCAGGGCGACGGTGCCCGCCGGCAGCTTCTTGGTGCGGCGGTCGAGGACCATCTCGTTGGAATAGACCCAAGGGTAGCCACGGCGCAGCGCCTGCGGCTTGGTTTTGGGAAGGAGGCGGACGGTGGGAATATCAGGGGTGCTCATGGCGCCCCTTTAGCGCCGCGCGCGGCACTTGGGAAGCGTCTTCGCGGTCTGGCCCGCACGGGCGCGCGGTCTTTCCCCGACCGCCACAGGCATCAGCCCTTGCCCGGCCTCCCTGCCCCAATTTCGCGCGGAGGCCCCGGCCCGCGGCCCGCTGCGGTTCTTCGACCTTTACTGATAGCGCTAACCGGGCTACATGCTACGGCAAGGACGCCAGACCGGGCAGCCCACGCGGGGCCAGCCGGAAAGCGAAAGGAGCTCCCTCTCATGTCGCTCAACGCCACCATCGCCAAAGTCACCAAGGACATCGAGGACCGCTCGGAGAAACTCCGCGGCACCTATCTCGACCGTATGCGCCGCGCCGCCGAGGAAGGCCCGCGCCGCGCGCATCTCACCTGTGGCAATCAGGCCCACGCCTATGCCGCCACCGGGCAGGACCAGCAGGCGCTGGCAACGGGCCGCGCCCCGAACCTTGGCATCGTCACCGCCTATAACGACATGCTCTCGGCCCACCAGCCTTACGAGCGTTACCCCGAACTGCTGCGCGCAGCCGCGCGTTCGGTCGGCAGCACGGCGCAGGTGGCGGGCGGGGTTCCGGCCATGTGCGACGGCGTCACCCAAGGCCAAGTGGGCATGGAGCTCTCGCTCTTCTCGCGCGACGTGATCGCGCTGGCCGCGGGCGTTTCGCTTTCGCACAACACCTATGACGCCGCCGTCTACCTCGGCGTCTGCGACAAGATCGTGCCCGGCCTCGTCATCGCCGCCGCCACCTTCGGCTATATCCCCGGCCTGTTCCTGCCCGCCGGGCCGATGACCTCCGGCCTGCCGAACGACGAGAAAGCCAAGGTCCGCCAGCAGTACGCCACCGGCGAGGTTGGCCGCGACAAGCTGATGGAAGCCGAGATGAAGAGCTACCACGGCCCCGGCACCTGCACGTTCTATGGCACCGCCAACTCCAATCAGATGCTGATGGAGTTCATGGGTCTGCACCTGCCCGGCAGTTCCTTCATCAACCCGAACACGCCGCTGCGCGATGCGCTGACCGAGGCCGGGGCGAAACGGGCGCTGGCGATCACCGCGCTCGGCAATGAGTATCGCCCGGTCTGCGATGTGCTCGACGCCAAGGCCTTCGTGAACGGCATCGTCGGGCTGATGGCCACGGGCGGGTCGACCAACCTCGTGCTGCACCTTCCGGCCATGGCGCGCGCCGCGGGCGTGGCGCTGGAGCTGTCGGACTTCGACGCGATCTCGCAGGCGGTGCCGCTGATGGCCAAGGTCTACCCCAATGGGCTGGCGGACGTGAACCACTTCCACGCCGCGGGCGGGCTGCAATACATGATCGGCGAGCTTCTGGACGCGGGCCTCATGCATGAGGACGTCAAGACCGTCGCCGGCGACGGCATGAGCCTCTACACCCAAGAGCCCAAGCTCAAGGATGGCGCCATCGTCTATGAGGACGCCCCGCGCGCCAGCCAGAACGACAAGATCCTCCGCCCCGCCTCGGATCCGTTCCAAAAGAGCGGCGGGCTCAAGCAGATGATCGGCAACCTCGGCCATGGCATCATGAAGATCTCGGCGGTGAAACCCGAGCATCACGTCGTCGAGGCCCCGGTGCGCATCTTCCACGATCAGGCGCAGGTGAAAGACGCCTTCAAGGCGGGCGAGTTCACCTCCGACACCATCGTCGTGGTGCGCTTCCAAGGGCCGAAATCGAACGGCATGCCCGAGTTGCACAGCCTGACGCCGACGCTGGCGGTGCTGCAGGACCGCGGTCTCAAGGTGGCGCTGGTCACCGACGGGCGCATGTCCGGCGCGTCGGGCAAGGTGCCCTCGGCGATCCACGTCTGCCCCGAGGCGGCCGACGGCGGCCCGCTCGCCAAGCTGCGCGACGGCGACATCGTGCGGCTCGATGCGGGCAGCGGCACGCTGCAATGTCTCACCGAGGGCTTCGAGGACCGCGAGAATGCCACCGCGGACCTCTCGGGCAACGGCCACGGCGTCGGGCGCGAGCTTTTCGAGGCCTTCCGCCAGAACGTCGGCCTCGCCTCCAACGGCGCGGCAGTGGTCGTCTGACCCTGCCCGGGACATGCGCGGGCCTTGCCCTTTCATCTTTCTGAAAATACTCAATAGCTGACCGATCCGGTCCTTCCGACATCCAGACAAAGGCCCCGCCCATGACTCCCCAGGACGCCAGCCGCTCCAACGAAGCCCTCTGCAAGCTCGCCCCGGTGATTCCGGTGCTGGTGATCGACGACGTCGCCCATGCCCGCCCGCTGGCCGAGGCGCTGGTGGCCGGCGGCCTGCCGGTGCTCGAGGTCACGCTGCGCACCCCGGTGGCGCTCGACGCGATCCGCGAGATGGCCAAGGTCGAAGGCGGCGTGGTTGGCGCGGGCACGCTGCTGACCCCCGAGGACGTGAAAGCCGCGGTCGAGGCCGGGGCGAAATTCGGCGTCTCGCCGGGCGCGACGGATAAGATCCTCGACGCCTGCGAGGCGGCCGATCTGCCGCTGCTGCCCGGCGCCGCCACCGCCTCCGAGGCCATGGCGCTGCTCGAGCGCGGCTACACCGTGCAGAAATTCTTCCCCGCCGAAGCCAATGGCGGCGCCCCGGCACTCAAGGCCATCGGCGCGCCGATCCCGCAGGTCAAATTCTGCCCCACCGGCGGCGTCAGCATGAAGAACGTCGGCGATTACCTGTCGCTGAAGAACGTGCTCTGCTGCGGCGGGTCGTGGGTCGCGCCTAAGGATCTCATGCAGGCGGGCGACTGGGACGGCATCGTGGCGCTCGCCAAGGAAGCCGCGGCGCTGCCGCGCTGATCGCGCCAGAGGGAGCCTGAGGGGGCCAGAGGGAGCCAGAGGGAGCCAGAGGGGGCGCTGCCCCCTCGCCGCTACGCGGCTCACCCCCGGCGTATTTGGAAAGAGAAGAAGAAGAAGAAGAAGGCAGGGCGTGACGGTCCTGCCTTCTTCTCTTTGAAAATACGCGCGCCGCAGGCGCTCTTCAGACCTGTCTGACCTGTCGCCTCAGAGCCGCCGTGCCGCGCGGCCACCGCGCCGCCGGGGGACTCTTTCCTCGCCAAGCCCCTGCTTCAGCACCGCAGTCATCGGGTGGCCGGGCACGTCATGGCGCGCGATCAGCCCCGACAGCGCCGCCTGCACATCCGCGCCTTCCGGCAGCGACAGCGCCCAGTCGAGGAAGATCGAGCGGCATTCCTCAGAGGTGATGCCCTCGATGCGGTAGGCCTCGGCGATCAGCGCCTTCGGATCGAGCGCGTCGCCCTTCATGCCTCGGGCTCCGGCAGCGCGGCGGTGATGATCTGCGCCGCGCGGCCCGACATCTGCGCCAGTTTCTCGCGCAGCGCCTCCGGTCCCTCGACCCCGGCCAGCCCGGTAAGGAAGGTGCAGCCGCCCACGCCCAGTTCCTCGGGGTCGAGCGCGCCTTCGGTGATCAGCCGCGCGCCTATCTGCAGGCTCCAGCACAGCCGGTAGGTGGCGGCGAGGTGATCGGCCTCCTCGCGGGTGAGCCAGCCCTCTTGCGCCGCTGCGGCAAGACCGCGCGCGGTGCGCCGGGGCGCCTTGCCCGAGATCAGCGCCCCGGCCTGGCCCACCAGCTCGATATCCTGCATCCGGCCCTGCCCCAGCTTCGGATCCCAAGGATCGCCCCCGCCCTTGGCGGCAGCGATGCGCGCGCGCATCTTCGACAGCTCTCCGAGCACATGCGCCTGCTCTTGCGGGCCGGCCAGCAGTTCGCGCCGCCGTGCCTCGACCTCGCTCGCCAGATCGCCCGGCCCGGCCACCACCCGCGCGCGGGTCAACGCCAGATGCTCCCAGACCCATGCGTTCTCGCGCTGGTATTCGGTGAAGGCGGTGAGCGAGGTCGCCACCGGGCCCTGATTGCCCGAGGGGCGCAGACGCATGTCGATCTCGTAGAGCTTGCCCTCGGCCATCGGGGCCGACATGGCGGTGATCAGCGCCTGAGTCAGCCGCGCATAATAGGTGCGCGCGGGCAGCGGGCGCGGCCCGTCGGAGGCCTCCACCCCATCCGCGTCGTAGATCACGATGAGATCGAGATCCGAGCGCGCGTGCAGCCGCCCCGCGCCGAGGCTGCCCATGCCCACCACCACAGCGCCCCGCCCCGGCGCAGGCCCGTGCTTGCGGGCGAACTCCTCCTGCACCACGGGAAAGAGCGCGGCGAGCACCGCCTCGGCCAGTTCCGCGTAATGCTGCCCCGCCTCCTGCGGCTCCGACAGGCCGCGCAGCAGGTGCACGCCGATGCGGAAATGCCCCTCGCGCTGCCAGCGCCGCGCCAGATCGAGGCGGCGCTCGTAGTCGTCTTCGGCCCCCAGCCGCGCGGCGAGATCGGCAGCCATGGCCGAGGCTCCCGGCCATGGCGCGAAGAAATCCCCACCGATCACCGCATCGAAGACCTGCGCGTTGCGCGACAGGTGCCGCGCCAGATCGGGCGAGACCGAGACGATATCGACCAGCAGATCGACCAGCTGCGGGTTGGCCTCGAACAGCGAGAACAGCTGCACCCCCGCCGGAAGTCCCGCAAGAAAGCCGTCGAAGGCGGTGAGCGCCTCTTCGGGTTTGGCAGCGCGGCCAAGGCGGCTGAGGATCTCTGGGCGCAGCCGTCCCCAGATCTCCACCGCCCGGCTCGAGCGCAGCGCCGGGTAGCTGGGCCAGCGCGCCACCAGCGGGCTTTGCTCCAGCGCCGAGGGCACCTGCGGCTCGCTGCGGCTTTCGGGGGCGAAGAAGCCTTCGGTCAACTCGTGCACATCCTCGAGCCGGGCCTTGAGATCGGCCTTCAGCTCCGCAAGGTCCCGGCCCGCAAGCGCGGCGAGCCGGGCAAAGCCCTCTTCATTGCCGGGCAGCGCGTGGGTCTGGGCGTCCTGCACCATCTGGATGCGGTGCTCGATCTCGCGGTGCGCGCGGTAGTGGCCGGTGAGGGTTTCGGCCACCTGCGGCGGCACCCAGCCCTTCTCGGCCAGCACCCGCAGCCCCGGCACCGTGCCGCGCACGCGCAGGTCAGGATCGCGGCCCCCGGCGATGATCTGCCGGGTCTGGGTGAAGAACTCGATCTCGCGAATGCCGCCACGGCCCAGCTTCATATTGTGCCCCGGCAGGGTGATCGGCCCGGTCAGCCCCTTGGTCTCGCGGTAGCGCAAGCGCATGTCATGGGCGTCTTTGATGGCGGCGAAATCGAGGTGCTTGCGCCACACGAAGGGGCGCAGCGCGTCGATGAAGCGCCCGCCCGCCTCCGGATCGCCCGCGCAGGGCCGCGCCTTGATCCATGCGGCGCGCTCCCACGCGCGGCCAAGGCTCTCGTAGTAGCGCTCGGCGGCCTCCATCGCCATGCACACCGGGGTGACGGCGGGATCGGGGCGCAGCCGCAAATCGGTGCGGAAGACATAGCCCTCGCCGGTGAGATCGTTGAGCGTGGCGCTCATGCGTTTGGTGGCGCGGATGAAGGAGGCGCGCGCCTCGTGGTAATCGTCGCGCCCGTAGCGGCTTTCGTCGAAGAGGCAGATGAGGTCGATGTCAGAGCTGTAGTTGAGCTCTCCCGCCCCCATCTTGCCCATGGCAAAGACCACCATGCCGCCCGCAGTGGCGATGTCGGCCTCGGTGGCGCCGGGCAGCTTGCCGCGTTTCACCTCGCGCCCGATCGCCTCGCGCAGGGCGATCTGCACCGCCAGATCGGCAAAATCGGTGAGCGTGCCGGTGACCTGCTCCAGCGGCCAGACCCCGCCGAGATCGGCCAGCCCCGACAGCAGCGCGACGCGGCGCTTGGCCTGCCGCAGCGGCACACCGGGATCGCCGTCGAGGCCGCGCAGATCCGACCAGAGCGCCGCGAGCGTGTCCTGCGGGTTGTCGAGCGCGCCCTCCAGCCAGCCCGCTTCCTTGCGGATCAGCCCGCCGAGATAGGGGCTGGAGCCGCCGGTGCCCCGGATCAACTCGGCGATCTGGCCCTTGGCCCAAGGCGCGGCGGCCAGCGCCTCGTCGCCGAGATCGGGCTCGAAAGGATGCGGCAGGCGGGTGATGGCGGCTTCGAAACTCATGGCGGCAGATGGCCACGAGTGGCGCCATTGTGCAATGCCAAGTGGCGATCAGCGGCTTGCCGCGCCGCCGCATCGGGCGTTATCCCTTGGCCGGAAGAGACAGGAGACGGATATGAGCAAGAGCCTCAAACGGGTGCGCGCGGCGCTGGATGACGCCGGGCTGCCGGTGGAGATCGTCGAGGTGGAGAAGGCCCGCACCGCGCAGGAGGCCGCCGAGGCCGTGGGCTGCGCGCTCGACCAGATCGCCAAGTCGATCATCTTCCGCGCCGAGGACAGCGGCGATGCGGTGCTGTTCCTCACCGCGGGCGGCAACCGTGTCTGTGCGCAGAAAGCCTCGGAGGTGGCGGGCGAGCCGCTGGGCAAGGCCGATGCGGCGCTGATCCGGGGCCAGACCGGCTTTGCCATCGGGGGCGTCTCGCCGGTGGGGCACCTCAATCCGATCCGGGCGTGGATCGACCCGCGCCTGCTGGAGTTCCCGCAGGTCTGGGCCGCCGCAGGCACGCCGCGTCACCTCTTTGCCATCGACGCGCATGTGCTGCCCGGACTGACCGGCGCCGTGCCCGCGCAATTCACCGAGTGAGCGGCGCCATGGATTTCGTGATGACCGGCGACGAGGCGGCGCGGGTGACGGTGCTGCTGGCCCATGGCGCCGGGGCGGCGATGGACAGCCCCTTCATGGAGCGGATCGCGGCGCTGCTTGCCGCGCAGGGCCTGCGCGTGGCGCGGTTCGAGTTCGCCTATATGGCGCAGCGGCGCGAGGGCGGATCGAAGCGCCCGCCGCCGAAGGTCGAGCTGCTGCAGGAAGAATACCGCGCGGCGGTGCAGGCGCTGGCCTGTGACAGCCCGTTGATCATCGGCGGCAAATCCATGGGTGGGCGGGTCGCCAGCCTGATTGCGGAGGATCTCTTTGCCGAAGGGCACATCGCCGGGCTGCTCTGCCTCGGCTATCCGTTCCACCCCACCGGCAAGCCCGAAAAACTGCGCACCGAGCATCTGGCCGCGCTTCAGGTGCCGACGCTGATCTGTCAGGGCACGCGCGACCCCTTCGGCACCCGCGAAGAGGTGGCGGGCTACGGGCTGCCCCAGCGGATCGCGCTGCACTGGCTGGAGGACGGCGATCACGATCTCAAACCGCGCAAGCGGGCCTCGGGTCTGGATCACGAGGACAATCTGCAAAGCGCGGCCTCTGCGGTTGCCGAGTGGGCGGCGCGGCTGAGCTGATCCGCCTGCCGCGCGCCTTGGCCTGAGCGGGACCATCCTACGGCCAGAACCATCCCGCACGAAAAATGTAAAAACCTTTCACATCACCCCTTGAAGGCGGCGGGGGCAATACCGATCTGATGTAATGTGAAAAGCATTCACATCACCCGAACCGAAAGGAAACGACCCATGACCGCCGCCTCGCAGCACTACACTCAGCCCGCCAACCCCGGCTGGCTCAGACGTGCCGAGTTCTGGCTCGACCAGCGGGGCAAACCCGCGTGGATCGTCGCCATGATCCTCGGTTTCATGATTTTCTGGCCCATTGGCCTCGCCCTTCTTGCCTATATGATCTGGAGCAAACGCATGTTCGGAAAGTCCTGCCGCCACCGCCGCTCGGAGCGTCACACCGCCTTCCAGCACGGGTTCAACGCCATGCGTCCCAGCGGCAACGCCGCCTTCGACGCCTATAAGACCGACACGCTGCGCCGCCTCGAGGACGAGCAGAAGAGCTTTGAGGACTTCCTGCAGCGTCTGCGCGAAGCCCGCGACAAGGCCGAGTTCGACCAGTTCATGGACGAACGCTCGCGCATCGCCCGCGAAGAGCGCGAAAAGGGCGAAACCGAAGAGGCCTGATAGCGGGCCGCCCTTCCCCAACCCCTGCGCCATGGCCCCGATCCGGGGGCCATGGGCCAAGAACGATAGACTGGACACGGCAGACTGGACATGGCCCGGCGCCATCCCCACCTTTGAGCCGCGCCCGCGACAGCAACCCCGAGCGAGAGAGACAGATGTATTCCGACGCGACCTATTCGCAGCTTCCCGACCCCGTGCACCAGCGCGCCTTTTACGAAAGCGTGGCGCTCAAGCGCGGCATGGCCTGGGTCATAGATACGATGATCGTTGCCGTGCTGGTCTTCATCGCGCTGCTGTTCACCGCCTTTCTGGGCGTGTTCATCTTCTTCGCCATCTGGATGGTGATCAGCTTCGGCTACCGCGTCGCGACGCTGGCCAATGGCTCGGCCACCTGGGGCATGCGCCTGATGGCCATCGAATTCCGCGACTGGCAGGGCCAGCGCTTCGGCCTGCCGCAGGCGTTGCTGCACACGCTGGGCTATACGGTCTCGGTCTCGATCGCGCCGCTGCAGATCGTCTCGATCGTCTGCATGCTGGCCACCGAACGCGGTCAGGGCCTCACCGACCTCGCGCTTGGTACCGTGGCGCTGAACCGCCGCGCGATGTGACGGGGCGCTCAATCGCCGCGCATTTTGATGGGGCGCTGAACCGCGCCGCGCCCGCTACCGCCGGGCACACCGCCCAAGCCTCCTGAGCCAGTGACCGCTCTCGCCACCCGTGCGAGGGCGGTTTGCATTGAACGGCCCTCGCTGCGCGGAAATGAGCCGAAGGCATGGGACCGCCCAGCTCACCTACCCTGAGGTTTTTCCATTTATAGACAACGCCTAGCATTCCGCGCCCCGCCCCGCGCCCCAAGCGACGGCGCACCACACGCCAAAGCTGACATCTTCCGGTAGCCCGACCGCTCAAGCTGCGCCAAACTGCGCGCATTCAATGCAAGCCATTCTTCGGGAGATGCCGACCATGGGACTTTTCAGCTTTCTCAAAGGCAAGGGTAAGAAACTCGAGGCCGAGGCCGCCCCCGAGACCCCACCCGCCGAGGCGGCGCTGGCCAAGGAACTCGACGATCTTGGCCTCGACACCAGCGGCACCTCGATCAAGGTCGAGCCGGGGTCGGCGAAGGTGACGATCACCGGCCAGCCGAAGGATCAGGAAACCCGCGAGAAGATGATCCTCGCCGTGGGCAATATCGAGGGCGTGGCCGAGGTAGAGGACGAGGCCGAGGGCCCAGCGCCGAACTTCCACACGGTCGAGAGCGGCGACAGCCTTTGGAAGATCGCCGAAAAGACGCTGGGCGACGGCGCGCGCTATACCGAGATCTTCGAGGCCAACAAGCCGATGCTGTCGGACCCCGACGAGATCTATCCCGGACAGGTGCTGCGTATCCCCGCCAGCTGACCTCGCCCTGCTCTTGGTCCGCCGTCTTGCACGGGTGCCGGATGCGGCGAAGCGCGAGGCCCCGGCGGCCCCGCATTTGGCGATGGGCCCGGCGATCTTCCGCGCTTTACGGATAGCAAGATCGTGAAACGCGCATATGTCGGGTTACGCGGGGTTGGCGGCTGGGAAATTCGTTGTTACGTTTTCCTTTCAACCAGCCCGGACGGTTTCGAAATGCGCCATTCGCTGCCCCTCGCGCCGCAATTTTACGTCACGGCGCCGCAACCCTGCCCCTATCTGCCGGGCCGGATGGAGCGCAAGCTCTTCACTGCGCTGCAGGGCGACAGCGCGGAGAAACTCAACGACAGTCTTTCGAAGCAGGGCTTCCGCCGCTCGCAGAATGTGCTCTATCGCCCGTCCTGCTCGGAATGCTCGGCCTGTCTCTCGGCGCGGATCGACGTGCGGCGCTTTGCCCCGTCGAAAAGCCAGCGCCGCTCGCTGAAGCGCAATGCCTTTCTGCAACGCCGCGCCTCGAGCCCTTGGGCCACCGAGGACCAGTTCGAGCTGTTCCGCCGCTATCTCGACGCGCGCCATGCCGATGGCGGCATGGCCGACATGGACATCTTCGAGTTCGCCGCGATGATCGAAGAGACCCCGATCCGCAGCCGGGTGGTGGAATACACCGACGGCGATCGAGGCGATCTGGCCGCCGTGTGCCTGACCGACGTGCTCGATGACGGGCTGTCGATGGTCTATTCCTTCTACGATCCCGAACTGCCCAAGGCCGGGCTCGGCACCTGGATGATCCTCGATCACATCGACATCGCGCGCGAGGCCGGGCTGCCCTATGTCTACTTGGGCTACTGGGTGCCCGGCTCGCCGAAGATGGGCTATAAGGCGCAGTTCTCGGCGCTGGAGATCTACCGCCGCGGCCGCTGGGAGCCGATGCGCGGCGATGATGATTACGCCTCCGAGACCCACCCGCTGAGCACCGACCCGATCGCCGAGCAGGTGGCCAATATCTCGCTGCCCGACAGCCGGGGCTGAACCGGGACGGCGCTGGAGGATCGCGGCGCGATCCTGCCTCCGGCGGGGATATTTTTGCCAAGAGGAAGCCCAAGGCGCGCCGCTGCCATGCGGTCCAATTTGCCTTGGCGTGTCAGGAGGGGGCGCTGCCCCCTCGTCGCTGCGCGCCTCACCCCCGGCGTATTTTCAAAGAGAAGAAGGATATGACACGCGCCCGGTCCTTCTTCTCTTTGTTAAATACGCACTACGGCACGCTTCCCATGGCGCGAATGTTCTGGCAATGTTCCTGAACATCCCGCACACCGACTCTGCTGCCACAGGTCCAATCATGCGCCCCTTGCCCGCCAGCGCGCCTCTTGCCGAGGCCGATCCCCTCGCCCTTTGCCCCGCCCGGGTGCATGAGGCCGAAGGGCGTGCGCGGCGCGGCTTTGCGCTGTTTCAGGCCAGCCGCCACGCCGGGCCGCTGATCTGGATCACCCCGCAGCACGCGCCGCAACTGCCGCTGCTGCGCGGCCTGCCCGAGGGCATTGGCGCGCGGCTGCATCTGGTGCGCACCCACAGCGAGGCCGATCTGCTCTGGGCCGCCGAAGAGGCGCTGCGCTGCACCGCCGTGGGGCTGGTGGTGGCCGAGCCCGGGGAGGTGCTGTCGCTGAAGGCCGGGCGCCGCCTGCAACTGGCCGCCGAGGCCGGGCAGACCACCGGGCTGATGCTGATCCAGAGCGGTCAGGGCAGCAATGCCGCCGAGACACGCTGGGCCTGCGAACAATTGCCCGCGCCCGCAGCGGACTCGACTCTGCACGGCTGGGAACTTATAAAGAACAAAAAGGGAACATTAAGACTCTGGACCGTAGACTGGCATGGCGAAACGGCTGCTTTCCATCTGGTTTCCGCGGCTGGCCAGCGACATCAGCCTGCGCAGACGGCCCGTTGAGGGGCCCTTTGCCCTGACCTTGCGGTCGGGCAATGCCGATCATCTGCATTGCGTCTCGCCGCGCGCGCAGGCGCAGGGGCTGGCGCGCGGCATGGCGCTGGCCGATGCGCGGGCGCTCTGCCCCGATCTGGCCACCCGCCCCGCCGATCTGGCGCGCGAGGCGGCGGCGCTCTCGGGTCTGCTTCGCTGGGCCGGGCGCTATGCGCCGCTGGTGGCGCGGGACGGCAGTGACGGGCTCATCGCCGATGTCACCGGCGTGCCGCATCTCTTCGGCGGCGAGGCAGCGCTGCGCGCCGATCTGCATGGCCGGCTGGCGCGCATCGGGCTGGCGGCGCAAAGCGCCATCGCCGGCAGCCGCGGCGGGGCCTTCGCCCTCGCCCGTCACGGCGGCGGCATCCTCCCCGAGGGCGCGCTGTCCGAGGGGCTGGGCAAACTGCCGGTCTCGGCGCTGCGCATCGACCATGACACCGCCGAGACGCTGGCCCGCGTCGGGCTGGGGCGTATCGCCGATCTCATCCCGCTGCCCCGCGCGCCGCTGGCCAAACGCTTTGGCCCGGCGCTGGTGATGCGGCTCGATCAGGCGCTCGGCACCCGCTCCGAGCCGGTGGACGCCGCGCCCGAGCCGCCGCATTTCGGCGTCCGCATGACCCTGCCCGATCCCATCGGCCTGCAGGAGGACGTGATGGCCGGTCTGACCCGCCTGCTGGACCGGCTCTGCGACAAGCTCGGCACGCATCAGCACGGCGCCCGCCGCCTGCTGCTGGAGCTGCACCGGGTCGACCGCGAGACCGCGCAGGTCCGCGTCGGCCTCGCCCGCCCGATGCGCGATCCGGCCCGCATCGCGGCGCTGTTCGAAAGGGGCGTGGGCGAGGTGGAGGCCGGTTTCGGCATCGACGCCATGCGGCTCTGCGCCGAAGTCACCGAGCAACTGCCGCCCGAACAGCTTGGGTCTGGAAAAATTGGCTCTGGCAAAACTCTGGGCGGCCCGAAGCCGCGCAGCGAGGATGCGCTGGCCGATCTCATCTCGCGGCTCGGCAACCGGCTGGGCTTCGAGCAGGTGCAGCGCCTGCTGCCCGCGCAGAGCGACATCCCCGAGCGCAGCTTCCTGCTCGCCCCCGCCGCCTATTCCGAGGCCGAAGCGCCGCCGCCCCGGCGCGGCCCGCCGCGCCCGCTGCTGCTGTTCCCGCCCGAGATGGTCACCGGCGCGCGCGGCGCGCAGCCCGGCCATCCGCCCGCGCAGTTCCGCTGGCGTAACATGCGCTTTTCCACCCTGCGCGCCACCGGGCCCGAGCGGATCGCCCCCGAGTGGTGGTTCGACGATCCCGCATGGCGGTCCGGCATCCGCGACTACTGGCGCATCGAGACGCGCGAGGGGCCTCGGCTGTGGCTCTTCCACACGCCGCAGGTGGCGGGCTGGGACGCGGGCGGCGCGCAGGACTGGTTCGTGCAGGGGGAATTCGCATGAGGGACGCGCCATGACCCCCTATGCCGAGCTGTGCGTAACCAGCAATTTCACCTTCCTCACCGGTGCCTCGCACCCCGAGGAGCTGGTGACCCGCGCCGCCGAGCTGGGGCTCGAGGCGATCGCCATCACCGACCGCAACTCGGTGGCCGGGGTGGTGCGCGCCTTCTCGGCGCTGAAGGAACTGGAGCGGCTGCGCGGCGAGGCGCTGGCGGCGGCGCAGGCCGAAGCGCGCGAGGCCCCTGCGATCCGCTCGCAGTCGCTGACCGACCCGTCGAGCCGCCAGCGCGTGGCGCAGACCGCCCCCGGCCCGGCCCCGATGCTGCCCCCCGAGCGCCCCTTGCCCCGGCTCATCGCGGGCGCGCGGCTGGTGCTGACCGACAGCGCGCTGCACTGGCTCGCCCTGCCCTGCGACGTCGCCGCATGGGCGCGGCTAACGCGGCTGCTGTCCTTAGGCAAGCGCCGCGCCGAAAAGGGCGAGTGCCATCTCACCCGCGCCGATCTGCACGCCGCATCCGAGGGGATGATCCTCATCGCCCTGCCGCCCGATCCGCTGGAGCCCGACAGTCGGCAGCTTGACCCTGAGCTGCGCGAGATGCTGCGGCGCTGCCCGGGCCGGGCCTATATCGGCGCGGCCCCGGTCTATGACGGGCGCGACCAGATACGGCTCGACCACCTCGCCCGGCTGTCGCAGCAGACCGGCCTGCCGCTGGTGGCGGTGGGGGATGTGCTGATGCACCGCTCGGCCCGGCGTCCGCTGGCCGATGTGCTGACCTGCCTGCGCGAAGGCTGCACCATCGACAACATCGGCACCCGGCGGCTGACCAATGGCGAACGGCGGCTGAAGTCCGGCGCCGAGATGGCCCGGCTCTTCCACCGCTACCCCGCCGCCCTGCGCCGCACCGCCGAGATCGCCGATCGCTGCGCCTTCCGCCTCGACGAGCTGCGCTATCAGTACCCGGACGAGGCGCAGAACGGCGAGCCCGCGCAGGACCGGCTGGAGCGGCTCTCGCGCGAGGGGCTGCACTGGCGCTACCCCGCAGGGCCGCCGCCGAAGATCGTGCACCGGGTGGAAAAGGAACTGCGGCTGATCGGCGAGATGGGCTATGCGCCCTATTTCCTCACCGTGCATGACATCGTCGCCTTTGCCCGTTCGCGCGGCATCCTGTGTCAGGGGCGCGGCTCAGCGGCGAACTCTGTGGTGTGCTACCTGCTTGGCGTCACCGAGGTGCCGCCCGAGAGCATCACGCTGATCTTCGAGCGCTTCATCTCGAAGGAACGCGGCGAGCCGCCCGACATCGACGTGGATTTCGAGCACGAGCGGCGCGAGGAGGTGATCCAGTGGATCTATGACCGCTACGGGCGCGAGCGCGCCGGGCTCACCGCCACGGTGATCCACTTCCGCTCGCGCGCGGCGATCCGCGAGGTGGGCAAGGTGATGGGGCTGAGCCAGGACGTGATCGCGCGGCTTGCCGGGCAAATCTGGGGCTGGTCATCCTCCGCCCCCGACGAGGACCGCATGCGCGACGCCGGGATCGACCCGAGCGACGACCGGGTGCTGATGACCGCCAAGCTGATCGAAGAGATCATCGGCTTTCCGCGGCATCTGTCGCAGCACGTCGGCGGCTTCGTCATCACCCACGGGCGGCTTGACGAGCTCTGCCCGATCGAGAACGCGGCGATGGACGACCGCACGGTGATCGAATGGGACAAGGACGACATCGACGCGCTGGGGCTGTTGAAGGTCGATATCCTTGCACTGGGGATGCTGACCTGCATCCGCAAGGCCTTTGGCCTGCTGGTGCAGCACCGGGGCCAGCATCTGACGCTGGCCAATGTCCCCGCCGAAGACCCAAAGGTCTATGACATGCTCTGCCGCGCCGATGCCATCGGGGTGTTTCAGGTGGAAAGCCGGGCGCAGCTGAACTTCCTGCCGCGGATGCTGCCGCGACGGTTCTATGACCTCGTGTGCGAGGTCGCCATCGTGCGCCCCGGCCCCATTCAGGGCGGCATGGTGCATCCTTTCATCAACCGCCGTCAGGGCAAGGAGCCGGTCGAAGACCTTGGCCCGGCGATGATGGAGGTGCTGGGCCGCACCTACGGCGTGCCGCTGTTTCAGGAGCAGGCGATGCAGATCGCCGTGGTCGCCGCCGGCTTCACCCCCGCCGAGGCCGACCGGCTGCGCCGCAGCCTCGCCACCTTCAAGCGCATGGGCACCATCGGCGCCTTCCGCGACCGCTTCGTTTCCGGGATGCTGGCGCGCGGCTATGCCGGGGATTTCGCCGAGCGCTGCTTTGCCCAGATCGAGGGCTTCGGCAGCTACGGCTTTCCCGAAAGCCATGCCGCCAGCTTCGCGCGGCTGGTCTATATCTCGGCATGGCTGAAGAAGCACCATCAGGCGATCTTCACCTGCGCGCTGCTCAACGCCCAGCCCATGGGGTTCTACGCCCCTGCCCAGCTGGTGCGCGACGCCCGCGAGCATGGCGTCGAGGTGCGGCCGGTTTCGGTGAACCATTCCGACTGGGACAACACGCTCGAGCCGCGCCCCGATGGCAGCCTCGCGCTGCGGCTGGGGTTTCGGCAGATCAAGGGGCTGCGCGAGGAGGATGCGGCGTGGATCGTCGCGGCACGCGGCAACGGCTATCCCGATGTGGAAAGCCTCTGGCGCCGCGCCGGAGTGAAGCCTGCGGCGCTGGAGCGGCTGGCCGAGGGCGACGGCTTTGCCGCCATTGGCCTCACCCGGCGCGATGCGCTCTGGGCCGCCAAGGCGCTGCGCGCGCCCAAACCCCTGCCACTCTTTGGCGAGGATGGCGAAGGTGCCGCCGAACCCGACGTGGTGCTGCCCGCCATGACGCTGGGACAGGAGGTGATCGAGGATTACCTCTCGCTGCGCCTGAGCTTGCGCGCCCACCCGATGGAGCTTTTGCGCCCGCGCCTTCCGGAAAGCCTGCCGCATGAGCGCTTCGGCAGCGTGCCGCACCGCCAGCGCATCACCGCCACCGGGCTGGTGATCACCCGCCAGCGCCCCGGCACCGCCTCGGGGGTGATCTTTCTGACGCTGGAGGATGAGACCGGCACCGCAAATGTGGTGGTCTGGACGAAGATCTACGAGACCTTCCGCAAGGCGGTGATCGCGGGCCGCCTGCTGCGCGTCACCGGCCGGCTCGAGCGCGAGGGCGTGGTCACGCATCTGATCGCCGAACACGTCGAGGACCTGTCGCCTCTGCTGTCGGAACTGGGCGGGCCGATCCCTATTGGAGCCACCATAGAAACCAACGACGGGCGCGCCGATGAGACCCGAAGGCCGGTCGGCGGCAGTGCGAGGCACCCGCGGGATCAGGCGAAAAAACTCTTTCCCAGCAGAGACTTTCACTGACATCCTCATTCCAGACCAACGCCGGTCGGCAGCCCCCGCGCGCCATCTCGTCTGCTGAAAAAATGCTCAGCCGCCGCATCACAACTATTGCGCCAGCGGCCCGCCAGACGATATGTTTACTGTCGGTTAACGGATGACCCGCCCCTCCTCTCGGACCTCTGAAAATGATTCTTGCCGACAGCAGCCTCGAAGCTTCCGCCCTGTCCACAGCGATGGGCTATCTCGCGCAGCGCAGCACTGTCTGCGCCAAGATTCTCGACCGTGACGGCAAGGTCTTGGCGATCAACAAACGTGGTCTCGAATTGCTGAACATCGACCCGGACACGATCTGCGGTCAGGTCTGGACGACCTTCTGGGATGGCACCGAGCGCGAGAAGGCCGAGGCCACCGTGCGCAGCGCCTTCGACGGCAAGCCCGCCAGCTTCATCGGTGTGTTCAACGGGCCGCAGACCGGCGAAAGCCTCTGGGAGGTCGAGATCGTGCCGCTCGACTGGCAAGACGGCAAGGTCAGCCGGGTTCTCGCGCTGTCGTCGCTGATGGCAGGTCAAGCGCCCGGCGGCACCCGCAGCGAGCAGACCTTCGAAGACCGGGGCATGCTCACCTCGCTGAGCGAGCTTTTCCACACGCTGAGCAATCTCACCGCCGTGACCACCAGCGCCGCCAACATCCTGCGCCGCGGCGTCGATCCCGAGCGGGCAGAGACGCTGGCCGATGCGCTGACGGACGCCGGGGAAAAAGCCGCCGCCGCCGTGGACAGCCTGCGCGCACAGATCAGCACCGACACCGATAACGAGGGCAAGGCGGCCTGACCTTTCTGGCCGAACCTTTCTGGCCTGACCTTTCTGGCCTGACCGGTCCCTGCCCTCGCAGCTTTAGCTCACTCTCTATGAAACCGGACGGTTCCGCGCCCCGTGGCCAAGCCTACTTGGCCAGCCGCGCCACCGCCTTGGTCAGCGTCTCGATGGTGAAGGGCTTGCTGGTCATCGGTGCCTTGGGGAAGCGCGACAGCCAGTCCGACTGCCCGGCATAGCCGCTGGCCAGCACGAAGGGCACGCCGCGCGCCGCCAGCATCTCGGCCACCGGCAGGCTGGTTTCCGACCCGAGGTTCACATCCAGCACCGCCACCTGCACCGGATGCGCGTCGATGATGCGCATGGCCTCGGCCACCGAAGAGGCGGTGTGCACCGTCTCGGCCCCGAGGTCCGACAGAATGTCAGCGGCGTCCATGGCGATGATCATATTGTCTTCGACCACCAGCGCGACACCCGAGATCCCATCCGCGCCCATGGCCGCGCTCTCCGGAGCCGGAGCAGGCTCGGCTTCCGCCGGTTCCGGTGCCTCGGTGATATAGCGCTCTGGCAGCAGAAACTCGGCGCGCAGGCCGGTGACCTCGAAATGCACCTCGGCCTTGCCCTTGAGCTCGAAGGGAATGGATTTCTCGATGATCGTGGTGCCAAAACCGCGCCGCTCGGGCGCCCGCACGGCAGGGCCGCCGGTCTCGGTCCACGCGATGCGCTGCAGCCCGTCGGGCAGCCGCTCGAGCGCAACATCCACACGGCCCGCCGGCACCGACAGGGCACCGTATTTGACCGAGTTGGTGACAAGCTCATGCAACACCAGCGCCATGGTCGAGAACGCCTCGGGTGCCAGCAGCACCGGCTTTCCGGTGATCGTCACACGGTGTTCTTCGCCCGCGATATAGGCGCCCAGTTCGACCTTCAGCAACTCGCGCAGCGCCACCGGGTGCCATTCGGTCGAGGTCAGCTGATCATGCGCCTGCGCCAGCGCGTGGATGCGCCCGTCGACCGCCGCCGTGAACTCTTCGATGGATTTCGCCGAGCGCCGCGACTGACCGACAAGCGAGCGGATCAGCCCCAGCACGTTGCGCACCCGGTGATTGAGCTCGGCGATCAGCAGTTCCTGTTGGTCCTGCGCGCGCTTGCGCTCGGCGTTGACCTCATCCGACAGCTTCAGCACCACTTCAAGCAGCGTCACGCGGATCGCCTCGGCGGCCTTCAGCGCGGTCTGCGACCAAGTCTCGGACCGGCCCGCCACATCCTGCTGCCACATCTCAAAGCTCTTGCGCGGGGTCAGCCGCGCGCCCATCGGGCCGACCTCGACCGGCTTGTTGGGATTGCCCGCCCATTTGACCTGCCGCATCACCTCGGAGCGGAACAGCACGATGTAATCGCGCGGCGTGCGCGACACCGGGATGGCGAGGATCCCGGCGCAATCGGGCAACAGGCTGTCCATCGAGGGCAGCCGCGCCGACAGGCAGTCGGTCGCATAGACCCGGCTGGCCGCAGCGGTGTTGAGGAACCGCGCGATGGTCTGGAACTGCTCCTTCGACGGGGCTGCCCCCTGCGTCGAATAATCGCCGTCGGAATAAAGCGCGATGCCGTCGAACGGGATCACCTTGCCGATCTCGCGCGCGATGTTCGGGAAGCTGTGCACAAGCCCATCGCCCGAACTGACCTGCATCATCAGACGGTCATGCAGGCGTTGCGCCCGCCCCACCGTGTCGCTGGTCGCCTTGGCTTCCTGCCGCTCCAGCTCATAGGCAAAGAACTGCGCCAGAAGCTCCACCGCCGTGCGGCGCTCGTAGTCCACATGTAGCGGCGCGCGGTGATGGCAGGCAAACAGCCCCCAAAGCTCGCCGCGAATGATGATCGACACCGACATCGAGGCGCGCACCTTCATGTTGCGCAGATACTCTAGGTGGATCGGCGACACCGCCCGCGACATCGACAGCGACAGATCAAGCGGACGCCCCTCGGGGCTTTGCTGCGGGACAATGGGCGAGACCTCGTCATCCACGTCGGCGATCAGCCGCAGCAGGCTGCGCTTATAAAGCGCCCGCGCCTGACGCGGGATGTCGGAAGCGGGGAAGTGCAGCCCCATATAGGTTTCGGCATCCGCGCCGTCCTTGGCCTCGGCGATCACCGTTCCGTCGCCCTCGGGGCCGAACTGATAGACCATCACCCGGTCAAAGCCGGTCAAGGCGCGCAACTGCTGCGCCGCTTCCTCGGAGGCGCTGACCAGATCCTTCTGCGCCGAAACCCGGCGCAGCATCGGCGTGACAAGGGCCAGTTCGTCCTCTTTTGACTCGCGCACCTTGGGCTCGAACTCGAAGATAAAGCTCGGCCCGGATTGATGCGCGCTGACGTCGAACAGCCGCCCGTCTTCGAAAACATCCATAGAAAAAATGCGCGCCACCGCGTTGTCGTGGCTGGTGCCGCCAAGCTTTTCGCGCAGCTTGGTCACCGTGTCGCGCGGAAGCTTTTCGGTAAGGCTGACGCCGGGCAGGCTCTCTGCCTCAAGGCCAAGCAAAGCGCCGGTATTGTCCGAAACATGCTGCACGATCCAGTCGGCAGAGATGGCGATCAGCGCGGCGAACGATTGCACATTGCCCAGAAGGTGAATGGGCTCGCGATCGCAATTGGTCAGATCGACGGGCGTGTCGGTCGAGATGAAGGAATCGTTCATGTTGCTCCGGCGGTGGGCGCGGTCAGCACGGCGCGCGCCTCGTATTCAAAAATGGAAAAGGCGCGGATGGCGTCGCGCAGCACGCGCTGCGCTTCGGGGCAGCGGGCGGGCTGGGCCGAAAGCCGCTGGCAGAAGGCGCGCCATGCGCCGCGCGCGGGCGGCAGCGCGAAATAACCGCGCTCGGGCGGCTCCGGCATCGAGCGGCGGAGCATCGCCGCGCCGAGCTGCGAGCCGAGCAGCAGATAGGCCACCGCGTCGGAATGCAAAGGCAGGTCCCTGCCCGGTCCGGATCGCTCCAGCGGTCGGCCAAGATCCACGTCGAGCGCTCGCAGGGTCGCGATCAGCGCATCGCTGGCCTCGGCGGCGTGCCAGTGGCACGCTTCGCCCAGACGCGAAAAGCCGCGCCTCTGCACATCGCAGAAGTCACGGCGCGCCTGAGGGTCGGTCAGGTCGAGCCCGGCAAGCTGTCCATCGAGACGGGCGTGCGGGGCAGAGGTCGCACTACGAAGCGCATCCCTGAGGTTGCTGTCCCGGAGCACATCCGGATCGTCGAGAAGGTCTTTCACCCTGTCTGCCCTGTCCCTGCTTGTATCTTTATTGGCGGCCACTGTCCCTAACGCCAGCGGCAGCCGTCCGGTTCCCCGGAGATGACATTTTTTTCAACGGCGTATTTGCACGATGCCCCCGCTGGCCATCGCGCCGCGCCGGGCTAGCTGGCACCGAGCACAGGCAGCCCTCCTCCTCCCAGCGCTCACGACGGCGTGACCCAGCGGCGGTGTTCATTCCCGCCCGATTGACGCAGGGACGCCGCAGTGAATTTTGGTAACCGAACGTGGTGACATGACAGTACTAAGATCCGGGATCGCAGCCTTGCTGATCCTAGCCGCCTTGGCGTTCAGCGCCTTCTCCCCGACAGTGGCCCAGGCTCAGGACCAGGCCCAGAGTTCCGGCGCAGACGCTTCCGATACAGCCTCCTCTGACGCCTCCGCACAGCCCAGCAAGCTCGACCTTCTGCTCGAAGTGATCGAAGACGATCAGAGCCGCGACGCGCTGATCGCCGAGTTGCGCGCGGCGCAGACCGAAAGCGACCAGAGCGCCGGCGACCAGATCGTCGAAACCTTGGCCGGCGACGAGGCCGCCCCCGCCGAAAGCCTGTCGTTCAGCCGCCGCATCGCGCTGATCACCCAAGAGGCCGCCGAAGGTGTCGCCGCGCAGGCCGAGGCGGGCTGGACGCAGCTCACCCGCGCGCCGCGCGTCTTCGAAGGGCTCGACGGCAGCGAGGCGGGCGTGCTGCTCGAGGCGCTGAAAGAGCTTGCGCTGATCATCGTCGCCACGGTCGCGGTGTTTCTGGTGCTGCGCCGCATGGGCAAGGCGCTTTACGCGCGCATGGGCGCCTCGGCGCGCGAGTCCGGCGCGCTGCGCACCGCGATGCTGTTCGTCGCCTCGGCGCTGATCGACGCGGCGATCGTGATCATCGCATGGGCCGTCGGCTATCTGATCGCCACGCTGCTGCTTGGCAACTTCGGACAGATCGGCATCCGCCAGACGCTCTATCTCAACGCCTTCCTGCTGGTCGAACTGTCGAAAGTCGTGGTCCGCCTGGCGCTCTCGCCCTCGGCCCGCAACCTGCGCCCGCTGCCGGTGTCTGACGTGGCGGCGAAATATCTCGCCAGCCGCCTCAACTTGATGGTCGGGCTGGTGGGCTATGGCCAGCTGCTGATCGTGCCGATCATCAACGCCAATGTCTCGGTCTCCGCAGGACGCGCCACTTCGGCGCTGATCGCGCTGATCGTCGTCGGGCTGGCGATCTGGCTGGTGCTGCGCAACCGCCGTGCCGTGGCCGATTGGCTGGAACGTGGCGGGCAATCCGAGGCCGAGCACGCGCAGGAGATGCGTCTCGCCGAAGAGGCCGAGGCCGCCGAGGCCGCCGAGGCCCCGACCTCTGCCGCGCCCGAAGAGTTTCCCATGGCCGACAGCACGCCGGAGCCGAAAAAGAAGCGCGGCGCCTTCGCGTTTCTTGTGCAGCACTGGCATTGGCCCGCCCTGCTCTACTTGCTGACCATGCTGGTGCTGGTACTGGTACAGCCCGGCGACGCGGCCTTCCGCTCGCTGCTGAACTCCGGCCAAGTGCTGCTTGTCGCGCTGCTCGGCATGGTGCTTTCGGGCGTGCTGACCCGCGTGATGGTGCGCGGCGTGCAACTGCCCGAGACCGTCACCGCGCGACTGCCGCTGCTGGAGAAACGCCTGAACACCTTCGTGCCGAAGACGCTCTTCGTGCTGCGGCTGGCGATCTTCGTGCTGGTGGTGGTCTTCGCGCTCAACGCGATCAGCCTCATCGACCTGCGCGGCTGGCTGGCCAGCCAGATCGGCCTGCAGCTGACCTCGACGCTGTTCTCGGTCGCCGCGGTGCTGCTGGTGTCCTTCGCGGTCTGGGTCGCGCTGACGTCCTGGGTCGACTACCGGCTCAACCCCGAGTTCGGCTCGGTCGCCACGGCGCGCGAGCGCACGCTGCTGACCCTGCTGCGCAACGCCGCGACCATCGCGCTGATCGTCATCACCCTGATGTTCGTGCTGTCGGAGGTCGGGCTCGACATCGCGCCGCTGCTGGCCTCCGCCGGGGTGCTTGGCCTTGCCATCGGTTTTGGCGCGCAGAAGATGGTGCAGGACATCATCACCGGCATTTTCATCCAGTTCGAGAACGCGATGAACGTCGGCGATGTGGTCACCGTAGGCGGCACAACCGGCGTGGTCGAGCGCCTGACCATCCGGTCGGTCAGCCTGCGCGACGTTACCGGGGCGTTCCACGTCATCCCCTTCTCCTCGGTCGATATGGTCACCAACTACGTGCGCGAGTTCGGCTATTTCGTCTGCGACATGGGCGTTGCCTACCGCGAGAACATCGAAGAGGTGAAACAGGCCATGCTCGACGGGTTCGAGCAGCTGCGCGGTGATCCCGAGCAGGCCAAGTCGATCATGGGCGATTTGGAGTGGTTCGGCATCAACGCCTTCGGCGACAGCGCCGTGGTCGTGCGCGCGCGGATCAAATGCGTACCGGGCACGCAATGGGGCGTGGGCCGGGCCTATAACGGCGTGCTGAAAGAGGTGTTCGACGCCCGCGGCATCGAGATCCCCTTCCCGCATCAGACCATCTATCTTGGCGAGTCGAAACAGGGCGAGACCCAGCCTTTCCGCGTCCGTATGGAAGACGCGGCAGAGGGAGGCACCGCCTGAGCTTGACCGCGCCACAAGAATTGGAAAAGCCGCGCTGGAAACAGCGCGGCTTTTTCATGTCGGCGCAAGGCGGACACCCCGTCAAAGCGCAAGGCCAAGCGCAGGCCAAGCCACGCAACCGGTAGAAAGACAATGCTTTGAAAGAGGAGTGGCGCACCCGATAGGATTCGAACCTATGGCCTCTGCCTTCGGAGGGCAGCGCTCTATCCAGCTGAGCTACGGGTGCCTGCGGCGGGTCTTAGAACAAAGCGGAAGCCTCCGCAATCGCAAATCTGCCAGAGCCGAGATCCGCCAGCATCAAAATATGCCTGTCGTCTCGCCCCGTTACCCCGCGCGCCAGAGGTCCGCGCCAGCGCCCGCCCCGGCACCCGCGCACGTCCCCGCTTCTTCTCTTTGAAAATACGCCGGGGGTGAGCCGCGAAGCGGCGAGGGGGCAGCGCCCCCTCCCTTCCCTGTCAGCTCAAGCCGCCGGCATGCGACGCTCGACGATCTCGGCCCACCACGAGCAGCCCGCCGGGATGGCCTCGTCGTTGAAGTTGTACTGCGGGTGGTGCACCGCCGCCGTGTCGCCATTGCCGACGAGGATATAGGCGCCGGGGCGCTCTTCGAGCATGAAGGCGAAATCCTCGCCGCCCATGACCAGCGGCGCATCGGCACAATCGCCGGAGACGGCGCGGGCCACATCGGCGGCGAACTCGGTCTGCTCCTCGGAGTTGACCATCACCGGGTAGTTGCGCGTGTAGTCCACCTTTGCCACGCAGCCGAGCGCCGCCGCCATGCCGGTGCAGATGTCGTTGATCCGGGTCTCGGCCAAATCCCGGTTCTCCGGTGCCAGCGTGCGCACGGTGCCGCGCAGCTTTACCCGCTGCGGGATCACGTTGAAGGCGGTCGAAGAGGTCTCGAAGCTGGTCACCGAGACGACGATCTGGCTCACCGGGTCGGCGTTGCGGCTGGCAATCGTCTGCAGCGCGGTGACGATCTGCGCCGAGGCGACCGTGGGGTCGATGGTCTCATGCGGCTTGGCGGCATGGCCGCCCTTGCCTTCCACGGTCACCTCGAAGATGTCAGTGGCGGCGAAGAATGCGCCGGGACGGATGGCGAACTGGCCCACCGGCACGCCGGGCCAATTGTGCATGCCATAGACTTCCTGAATGCCCCAGCGCGCCATCATGCCGTCGTCGCACATCTCCTTGCCGCCGCCGCCGCCCTCTTCGGCGGGCTGGAAGATCACCACCACGGTGCCGTCGAAATTGCGCGTCTCGGCGAGGTATTTCGCCGCCCCCAGCAGCATGGCGGTGTGCCCGTCATGACCGCAGGCATGCATCGCGCCGGGGGTCTTGGAGGCATATTCGAGCCCGGTGTCCTCGAGGATCGGCAGCGCATCCATATCGGCGCGCAACCCGATGACCTTGCCCGAACCGCTCGCCTTGCCCTTGATCACGCCCACGACGCCGGTGCGCCCGATGCCGGTGACCACCTCGTCGCAGCCGAAGGCCTGCAGCTTTTCGGCCACCAGCGCCGAGGTGCGATGCGTGTCGAACAGCAGCTCGGGGTTCTCATGCAGATCGCGGCGCCATTCGGTGATCTCGGACTGCAGCTCTGCAAAGCGGTTCTTGACGGGCATGGGATGGGTCCCTGTTGTTTGATCATATTTGCGGCGGAGCCTGCCACCCTGCCATGACAGTGGCAAGCTCCGGCGGAGTATGACCCGAGGGAAGACAGCCCCTCGCTGCCCTTTCAGCGCGCGAGGCACGCGCCCCGTTCCCCGGACGCCCAACCTCAGATATTCGGCCCGGGCACCAGCTTGCTGCCATCGGAAAAGCGCGACAGGCGGAAGCGTGTGAGATCGTGCCCCGGGTCCCTGCCCTGCGCCATATCCGCGACCACGCGGCCAAAGCCCGGCCCGATGCCGAAGCCATGCCCGCACATGCCGGTCGCCACGATCAGCCCCGGGATCTGCGCCACGTGGTCCACCACAGGCACCACATCCGGCATCACGTCGATCATCCCCGCCCAGCTTGCCTGCAGCGGCACCTCGCCCATCTCGGGGAAATGCTGCGCGAACTGCGCGCGGGTGGAAGCGACCTTGCCGGCGTTGGGCTCGGGCGAGAGGATGCGCATCCGCTCGAATGGGGTCTCTTCATCGTCGCGCCAGCTCCGCGGCGTGCCCCATGCGTCGGGATAGCCTGCGGGCGCCTTGGCACGGAAATGCACGTCGAAACTGCCCTGCCGGGCCAGCGTCAGATAGGGCCGCGCGTGACGCACGGCATCGGGGCCGAGAAAGAGCTCGGAGAAGGCCGAAGGCGCCAGCGTGTAGCCCCCATCGGCGCGCGGGCGAAAGGCCAGCACATCATCCACCGCCGCCTTGTTGACCAGTTGCGGCAGCGGCGCGGTGGCCATGGCGGTGGAGCGCACCGAAAGCTGCGGGATGGTCACGCCATGGCGCTTGAGGAACAGCCCCGACCACGCCCCGCCCGACAGCACCGCCCGTTCGCAGCGGATCGTTCCGGCCTCGGTCACCACGCCGCTCACCCGGCCTGCGCTGCGCTCGAGCCCGCGCACGGCGCAACGCTCGCGCACGATCACCCCTTCGGAGGCCGCCAGCCGCGCCAGTTCCGGCACCGCCTGCCACGGCTCGCCCTTCATGTCGGTGGGCGTGTGCAGCATGCCGACCCACGGGCTGTTGGTCGCGCCAAGCTGCGCTTTGGTGGCCTCGGCATCCAGCAACTCGGAGCTGACCCCCAAGGGCCTCGCCTCTTCGAGCCAGCCAGCGAAAGCGTCCATCTCGGATGCGCTCTTGGCGAGATACCCCACCCCCACGGTGCGCGTCCCCAACCGCCCCTCGCAGAGCGTGTCGAGCTCCTGCCAAAGCCGCTGCGCCTCGAGCGCCACGGGGATCTCGGCCATGTCCCGGCCCTGCACGCGGATCCAGCCCCAGTTGCGCGAGCTTTGCTCGGCGGCAATGCGGCCCTTTTCCAACAGCACCACCTTCAGCCCGGCGCGGTTGGCAAAGAGCGCCGTGCAGGTGCCGATGACGCCGCCGCCGATGACCACCAGATCAGCCGCCTCGGGCAGCGCGCCCTGATGCTCGACCGGACCATCGTCGCGGAAGGGAAACACCACGCTCATGCCAGTCGCTCCAGAAGCTTCTCCATGAAGGCCTGCCCCGCCTGCAGTTGCGAGACGGCGATGGATTCATTGGGCTGATGCGCGATGCCGATGTCGCCCGGCCCGCAGACCACCACATCATAGCCGCCGTTCTGGAAGTGGCTCGCTTCGGTGCCATAGCTGACGTGGCGCTTGGCGTTGTCGCCGGTGATCTGCCGCACCAGTTCCTCGGCGCGGTTCTCTTCGGTCGGCGCGAAGGGCGGCAG
Source organism: Salipiger sp. PrR002 (assembly GCF_010500775.1). NCBI lineage: Bacteria > Pseudomonadati > Pseudomonadota > Alphaproteobacteria > Rhodobacterales > Roseobacteraceae > Salipiger > Salipiger sp. PrR002. Next base: position 72,341 of record NZ_JAAGOU010000013.1, on the reverse strand, counting down.
GTTGAAGGCGTCCTTGACCTCGATCCACGCCTCGGGCCGCACCGCCTGCATCTGCGCGGTCAGCTCGGCGACCTTGTCCATCAGGCGGCCGGTCCAATACTCCGGATCCTCGCCCGGCACCACGCGGAAGCCGAGCGGGAACCAGCAGTCCTTGGCGGTGATGTTCTGCGCCGTGCCGCCGCGGATTTGCCCCACATGCACATTGGTGTGCGGCGGGGTGAACAGCTGCGCCACCGGGCCCGGCTCGGCGGCGGCGCATTCGGCGTTTACCTCGTTGCACCACTCGATCAGCTTGGCGCCCCACATGATCGCCGACACGCCGGTCTCGAGGATCGAGCTGTGCACCTCGACCCCATGCACATGGATCTCGAAGCTGCGCCCGCCCTTGTGGCCGGTGACCGGCTTCAGCATCGTCGGCTCGCCGACGATCACCGCAGAGGCCTTGGGCACGGCACCCTGCATCGCCGCGACCAGATCGATCGCCCCCTCGCAGCCGATCTCTTCGTCATAGCTGAACGCCAGTTGCAGCGGCCGGCTCACGCCCCGGTGCTTGGCCTCGACCAGCGCCCAGATCGCCAGCGCGTCAAAGGCCTTCATGTCGGTGGCACCGCGCCCGTAGAGCCGTCCCTCGCGCTCGGTCAGCACCCAAGGATCGCTGTCCCAAGCCTGCCCCTCGACCGGCACCACGTCGGTATGGCCCGACAGCACCACGCCGCCCTCGGTCTCCGGCCCCACATGGGCGAAAAGCGCCGCCTTCAGCTCGGGCTCGGAGGGTTTGGCGTGGCGGTGGCTGTCGATGCCGTGGCTGGCCAGATAGTCTTCGGTCCAGCCGATCAGGTCGAGGTTGCTGCCGGTGCTTACAGAGGGAAAGGAGACGAGCTTTTCCAGCAGCTCGCGCGGCGAAAGGCGGGTGGTCATGGGGCGTCCTTGGTCTGTCTTCGGTGCCGACCTAATCCCGCCTGCGCGCCAGCCACAAGACCCGGCGCCACATTCTCAGCCTCGTGCGAGCCCAATCGACCCTATTTCAGCGCAGCCTCAGGCGCGGGCGACGCCCCGGCCCGCCGCGGCCCATGCCAGCCCGTCGACCACCGCCGTGAACGCCTCGGATCGGCGCTGCGCCGCGCCCGGGCAGACGCCCCGCGCCTCATCGCCCACCAGCGCCATCAGGCTCGAGCCGCCGACCAGCACCACGCTGTCCACCTGCGCGGGCGAGATCTGCGCCAGCATCAGCGTCTCATAGATCGCCATGCGCAGCGCCTCGCGCATGTCCGACAGCGCCGCATTGAGCGTGCCGGGCGTGACCCGCGCCGCCAGACCCGGCGCGATCATCCCCATGGCGATCTCTGCCCCCGCGCCGCTGTTGGCGTCGATCTTGCCGCGCTCCACCGCAAAGGCCAGCTCATGGCCCAGCTCGTCCTCGATCACCGTCTTCAGGCGCTGCATCTGCACGGGCGCCTCCGCATGGCGCAGCAGATCCTCCACCGCCCGCTCGGTGTCGCGGTTGTAGAGAAAGGCGATCTTGGCCCATGTGGAGAGGTCCACGTAAAGCGCATTGGGCACCGGCAGCAGACCGCCGCCGAAGTCACGCCGCAACTCTCCGCCCAGCCCCAGCAGCGGCATGGCATGGCGCATCGAGACCGCATGGTCGAAATCCGTGCCGCCCAGCCGGATGCCGTGGCTGGCGGTGATCGCGATGCCGGTCCCCTCGCTGCAGAAGACAGTGAAATCCGAGGTGCCGCCGCCGATGTCGACGATCAGCCCGGTGCCGGTCGTGCCCTCGGCCACCGCGCTGGCCAGCGCCGCCGCCTCGGGCTCGAACATCATCTCCACCTGCTCGAAGCCCGCCGCCTTGTAGCAGCCGCGCAGGTCTTCCTCGGCGCGCGCATCTCGCTCGGGATCTGCGGAATGGAAATGCACCGGCCTGCCCGAGAGCGCCCGGTCAAAGCGCCGCCCGGCCTCGGCCTCGGCGCGCGTCTTCACTTCCTTCAAGAAGGCGGTGACGATCTCGGCCAGCGTGCGCCGCTTGCCGCCGATCAGCCGTTTTTCGTGGAAAAGCGCCGTGCCCAGCACGCTCTTGAGCGCCCGCATATAACGCCCTTCGTCGCCAGCGATCAGCGCCTCGGAGGCCGCCGCGCCGATCAGCATGCCGCCCTCTGCGGGAAAGAACACGGCGGTGGGCAGGGTCTCGCTGCCAGCCTCGATCTGCAGGCGGCGCACCGCGCCCTGCTCGATGATCGCTGCTGCCGAGTTGGAGGTTCCGAAGTCGATCGCCAGAACGTCGCCCGACGCAAATGCTGCACTGTCCATGACACCCTCCGCGGTGGAAAGGCGCCCGGCTACAGAAAAGCGCGGAGCGGAGCAAGGCCGAAACGCCCGCCGCTTCGTCTAGATGAAAATATCCCGGGGGAGTCCGCCTTGGCGGACGGGGGCAGCGCCCCCTTAGCCGCGCGGGCCATGTCCCTAAAGACCGGTGCCGCGAGCGTGCCAAACGGCAAAGGGCTCAGCCCTTTGCCGCGACCTTTTTCTTTTCCTGCGCAGGCAGTTCGATGTTGATCTCGAGGCTCGAGACATCGCCGACGGAATCCATCCGGATCCCGACCGCGTCGTCGCTTACCTCGACATACCGCTTGATCGCCTCAAGAATGTCGCGCTGCAGCAGCGGCAGGAATTCGGCCTTCGGACCCGACCCGCGCTCATGCGCGAGAAGGATCTGCAGTCGCTCCTTGGCCTGTGCCGACGACTTGGGCTTGCGGTTGAAGGTAAAGCCGAAAACCTTCATGCGCTCCTCCCGAAGAGCCGCGACATGAAGCTGGGAACCTTCTCCCCTTCGATCTTCATTTCGATCTGCTCGCCGTCGAGCCGCGCCACGGCTTCTTCATAGGCGGTGGCAGCGCGCGACTTCTCGTTGAGGATCACCGGCACACCGACGTTCGAGGCGCGCAGCACCGCGGGGCTTTCGGGGATCACCCCCAGAAGCGGGATCGCGAGGATTTCCAGCACGTCCTCCACCGACATCATCTCGCCCTCGCCCGAGCGTTTCGGGTCGAAGCGGGTGAGCAGCAGGTGGCTCTTGATCTGGTCTTCCTCACCGCGCTCGGCGCGGGCGGTCTTCGAGCTCAGCAGGCCCAGCATCCGGTCACTGTCGCGCACCGAGGAGACCTCGGGGTTGGTCACGACAATCGCCTCGTCGGCGTAATACATGGCCAGTTGCGCGCCGCGCTCGATGCCCGCCGGGCTGTCGCAGATGATGTAGTCGAACTCTTCGCGAAGCTCGTTCAGCACCTTCTCGACGCCCTCTTGGGTCAGCGCGTCCTTGTCGCGGGTCTGCGAGGTCGGCAGCACGTAGAGATTGTCGAGCCGACGGTCGCGGATCAGCGCCTGGTTCAGCTTCGCGTCGCCCTGGATCACGTTGATGAAGTCGAACACCACGCGGCGTTCGCAGCCCATGATCATGTCGAGGTTGCGCAGACCCACGTCGAAGTCGATCACGACGGTACGGTGCCCGCGCGACGCGAGACCGGCGCTGATGGCAGCCGAGGACGTGGTCTTGCCCACGCCACCCTTGCCCGAGGTCACAACGATTACTTTGCTCACTGGCGGCTCCTGTCTAAATGTCGAGGTCAGGCGAACGGCGAAACGATCAGCCGCTCGTCCTCGAGGTAAATCTGCACCATCTTGTGACGCACGTCGGCGCCAAGGCTGTCGGATGTCCGGTAAAGACCGGCGATCGCCAGCAGCTCGGCATCGAGAGACTGGCAGAAGATGCGGGCATTCTCGTCCCCGTCGATGCCCGCGAAGGCGCGGCCGCGCATGCGGCCATAGACGTGGATGTTTCCGGCGGCGAAAAGCTCGGCGCCGGAACTCACCGGACCCACGACCGTCAGGTCGCCCTTGTCGGCGATCACCGTCTGGCCAGAGCGCACCGGCATGGTGACTATCTTATTCTCCGGCGCCATGCGCACCGGTTCCGGCGCGGGCTGCGGCTCGGGGGCCGCTTCCGGTGCCGGGGTCGGCTCGGGGCGCGCGCGCTCGGGGATGACCCGCTGCGGGCGTTTCTGCTCGGAACTGGGCAGCGCCCCGCGCAGCGGCGCATCGCGCCCGCCGGTCACGGTGATCAGCCCCAGCCCTGCGGCCGCCTCTTTGAGGGTCTCGCCGCCGCCCTGAATGCCAAAGACCGCGAGGTCGCGGCGGCGCAGGTCGGCGACAAGCTCGGTCAGCGCCTCGGCGCTCACCTCAGCCTGCGATTGTTCAAGGTCGATGATCACCGGCGCGTCGGTGAAGAAGTTCGGTGTCTTCTCCAGCCGGTCCGCCAGCATCTCGTAGAACCGGGCGTCCGGCGCCGTGCTCAGGCGCAACGCCAGTGCGGTCAGGAACCGCCCCCGGAACTGGAAGGGTTTCAGTGTCGTTCCGACACCTTCGGTGTTGCCGCTGGCGACGTCTGTCTGCACGCTTGGTCTCTGCCTTCTGCTCTCGGGCCCGGCACAGATTCGTGTCTGTGCTTCGTTCCGATCGTGCATAATCATCACACGCCGACAGATCCACCTCCAAGCCCTAATTTTCTCCTTTTAGGCAGAGAAGCGCCGTATGGGTCGCCACAACCCTTAGTAGCCGCTGGCAGAGGTGAGCACGAAATGATCGTGCCCGACCTGCTGATACACGTTTGTCTCTGGCTCGTATCCGACCGGGTGAATGGGCGAGGGAATGGGCTTGAAATTGAGGTCTTTTTCCGACTTCCGGCGGCGCGGATCGGCGATCGGAACCGCCGACATCAGCGCCTTGGTATAGGGGTGCTGCGGGTTCTCGAAAACCGCCGCGCGGGGGCCGATTTCGACGATCCGGCCAAGGTACATCACCCCGACTTTGTGGCTGACCCGTTCGACCACCGCCATGTCGTGACTGATGAAAAGATAGGACAGTCCAAGCTCGGCCTGCAGTTCCATCATCAGATTGACCACCTGCGCCTGCACCGACACGTCGAGCGCCGACACGGCCTCGTCCGCCACGATCAGCTTGGGGTTGAGCGCGAGCGCACGCGCAATGGCGATCCGCTGTCGTTGGCCACCCGAAAGCTCGTGCGGGAAGCGGCGCATGAAACTGCGCGGCAGTTCCACACGGTCAAACAGCATGGCCACGCGGTCCATCATCGCCGAGCCCTTGTGAGAGCCGTAATTGCGCATCGGTTCAGCGACTTGGTCGGCAAGGTTCATCTGAGGGTTCAGCGAGGCGAAGGGATCCTGAAAGATCATCTGCATCTCACGCCGCGCGTCGCGCAGCATGTTCGGCCCCAGCCCCATCACATCAACGCCGTCGAGCACGATACGGCCCTTGTCGGGCTCTACCAGACGCAGGATCGAACGTCCGCAGGTTGACTTGCCGCAGCCCGATTCCCCCACGAGGCTCAGCGTCTGGCCCTTGTTCACGGTGAAGCTGACGTCCTCGACCGCATGCACATTCGCCACCGTCTGGCGGAAGAAACCGCCCTTCACCGGAAAGCGCGTGGTCAGCCCCTCGACCTCCAGCAGCGGCGTGTCGGTGCCGGGGATCGGTTTGATCTCGCCCTGCTCGCGGCCCAGCAGCTTCATCGGTTCGGGCAGCGCCTTGCCGCGCATCTCGCCCAGCTTAGGGACCGCCGCCAACAGCGCCTGCGTATAGGGGTGCTGGGGCCGCTCGAAGATCTCCTCGACCGTGCCCTCTTCCACCTTGTTGCCGCGGAACATGACAACCACGCGGTCGGCCATCTGCGCCACCACCGCCATGTCGTGAGTGATGAACATCACCGCCGTGCCGGTCTCGCGCTTGAGCCTGTCCATCAGGGCAAGAATCTCAGCCTGAATGGTCACGTCGAGCGCCGTGGTCGGCTCGTCGGCGATCAGCAGACGCGGCTTGCAGGCCAGCGCCATGGCGATCACCACGCGCTGCCGCATCCCGCCCGACAGCTCGTGCGGGTATTGCTTCAGCCGCCGCTCGGGCTCGGGAATGCGCACCTGCTTGAGCAGTTCCAGCGCCCGCGCCTCGGCCTCATCCTTGCTCAGCCCGCGGTGAACGCGCAGCCCCTCGGTCAGCTGACGGCCCACGGTGAACACCGGGTTCAGCGCGGTCATCGGCTCTTGGAAGATCATGCCGATCTCATTGCCGCGAATGTCGCGCATCACGTCTTGGCTGGCCTTGGCGAGATCGGTCTCGCCGCCGTCCTTGCGATCAAAAATTAGGCGCCCGTTGGCAATCTCGCCGCCGCCGAACTCGATCAGCCGCATCAGAGACAGCGAACTGACCGACTTACCCGAGCCGGATTCCCCAACGACGCAAACGGTTTCGCCCGCATTGATCTCGAAGCTTACGTCTTCGACACCGGCCACCGGGCCGTCTTTAGTCTCGAATTCAACGCGCAGGCGTTCGATCCGCGCAATGGGGGTGTCCAGCATCAGGGCCTCTCCGTATGGGTCGGTGCAAACGCTAAAGGCACCTCTGTCAAACTGTCAAACCCAAGGCCCACCTGACCCCAAGGCAATGCTTGCATTTTGCGCGCGTTCTGTTTCGATGAGGCCCAAGCGGGATGAGACGAGTGCGAGCGCCGAGACCAAAGGTCCGGCGTTTCACGGTTTTCCCGCTGATACAAAGAAGAGACCAAACGGTCGATGAAAGGCCAACATGGTCTTAGGTCGATAACAGGGAGTGACCTATGAAACTCAAGACCCTCCTGCTCGGGGCTGCCGCCAGCTTTGCTCTGGCCCCCGCCGCAATGGCGGAGCGCGGCTCCGACGGGCATGTGAACATCATCTATTGGCAGGCGCCGTCGATCATGACGCCCTACCTGTCGAGCGGCACGAAGGACATCGAAGCCTCGTCGCTCGTGCTCGAGCCGCTGGGCCGCTACACCGAGACCGGCGCGCTGGTCCCGTTCCTGGCTGAAGAGATTCCCACCGTCGAAAACGGCGGCGTGGCAGAAGACCTGAAGTCGATCACCTGGAAGCTGAAAGAGGGCCTGCTGTGGTCCGACGGCTCGCCGGTGACCTCGGCTGACGTGAAATTCACCGCCGACTACTGCATGAACCCCGAAGGCGGCTGCGCGCAGCTGGCGAAGTTCGACCACATCACCTCGATCGACACCCCTGACGATCTGACCGTGGTGGTGAGCTTCGACAAGGCCATGCCGAACCCCTACGGTCCGTTCATGGGCGGCCAGTCCCCGATCCTGCAAAAGGCGCAGTTCGAGAACTGCGTGGGCGCGGCAGCCTCGACCTGCACCGAGGCCAACTTCAACCCGATCGGCACCGGCCCCTTCGTGGTCGACGAGTTCAAGCCGAACGACGTGATCTCGCTCTCCGCAAACCCCAACTACCGTGACCCCGCGAAGCCCGCTTTCGCCACCGTCACGCTGAAGGGCGGCGGCGATGCGGAATCCGCGGCCCGCGCGGTTCTGCAGACCGGCGAGTTCGACTACGCGTGGAACCTGCAGCTGGCCCCCGACGTCCTCGCCTCCATGGCTGAAGGCGGCGCTGGCACCCCGGTCTCGGCCTTCGGCACCCTGGTCGAACGTCTCGAGATGAACATGACCGACCCCTCGCCGAACCTGCCCGAGGGCGAGCGTTCGACCGTGGCGCATCCGCACCCGATCCTGTCCGACTTCAACGTCCGCAAGGCGCTGTCGATGGCCATCGACCGCGAGCTGCTGACCGAGATCGGCTATGGTCAGGCGGGCCGCGCCACCTGTAACCTCGTGCCCGCGCCCGAGCTTTACGCCTCGGACAACACCGAGTGTCTGACCCAGGACCTCGAAGGCGCCAAGGCGCTGCTCGAAGAAGCCGGCTGGACCGACAGCGATGGTGACGGCGTGCGTGAGAAAGACGGCGTGAAGCTGAGCCTTCTCTACCAGAGCTCGACCAACGCCGTGCGTCAGGACTTCCAGGCCCTGATCAAGGATTGGTGGCGCCAGATCGGTGTCGAAACCGAACTGCGCAACGTCGACGCTTCGGTGTTCTTCGGCGGTGATCCGGGCTCGCCCGACACCTTCCAGAAGTTCTATGCCGACGTCGAGATGTACGCGAACAACTTCGACGGCACCGACCCGCAGTCCTACCTGCAGATGTACCGCTGCGGCAACGAGCCGAAGCCGTCCTCGCAGTGGCAGGGTGAGAACATCAACCGCTTCTGCAACGAAGAGTATGATGCTCTGCTCGACGAGCTGGCGCAGACCGGCGAGTTGGACAAGCGCGGCGAGCTGGCCAAGAAGCTGAACGACATCATCACCAAAGAGACGATGACCATCGTTCCGCTGGTCGACCGTGGCCGCGTGTCGGCGCATTCCAACACGCTGGGCGGTGTCATCCTGAACACCTGGGACAGCGAGCTCTGGAACGCCGCCGACTGGTATCGCACCGAAGGCTGATCCCCTGACACGCACGTCCCCGCCCGGCGCGGGGACGTGCCCTTTTTCGGAAGGTCTGCCCGTGACCTCACCTCTCCGGAACCCGAACCCCGGCACCCTGCCCCGGTTCACCGACGCGGCCGCTGCCGCCTCACGGCGACAGCCGGTTCCGCCGCACGGGCCCCACAACAAAGACACGGAATTCATGACGCACACAGCCCGCATCCATGACCGGTGCCGGACGCGCGCGCTGCATTCGCAGCAAGGACGCGCCCGCCGCCTCGCCCGCGAGGTCCGCACATGCTGACCTATGCGATCCGACGCCTCGTCCTTTCGGTCCCGACGCTGCTGTTCATCAGCTTCGTGATCTTCATGCTGCTGCAGCTTGCGCCGGGCGATCCCATGGCGCAGGTGCCGCTGACGGTGCCGCCCGAGGTGAAGCAGAAGATGCGCGAGGCGCTTGGCGTCGGCGAGCCGGCGCTGGTGCAATACTGGAAATGGCTGGTGCAGGTGTTCTGGACCGAGCCCAAGATCTTCATCGACTGGCTGACCCGCGACACATGGCTGCTTGGCTGGCTGCCCGACACGCATCTCTATCAGGGTGAGCTGCGGGTGATCTCCTGGCAGACCCGCTCGCCGGTGATGGACATCGTGCTGCAGCGCATCCCGCAGACGCTCTGGGTCGTCGGCCTGAGCTATGTGGTGGGCGTGCTGATCGCCCTGCCCATCGGCATCTACTCGGCCTACCGGCAGTATTCGGTCTTTGATCAGGCCGGGACGTTCATCACCATGGTCGGCTTCTCGATCCCGCCGTTCTTCACCGGGCCGCTGCTGATCGTGATCTTCTCGGTCTACCTTGGCTGGTTCCCGTCGATCTACGACACCACCCACGTTGTGCACGACTGGGAAAGCTTCAAGTTCCAGCTTATGCAGATGATCATGCCGGTGATGGTGCTGGCGCTGCAGACCACCGCGCAGCTGTCGCGCTACATGCGCGCCTCGATGCTCGACAACCTCAATCAGGACTATGTGCGCACCGCCCGCGCCAAGGGCCTGTCCGAGGCCGTGGTGGTGATGATCCACGTGCTGCGCAACTCGATGATCCCGGTGATCACCGTGATCGCGCTTGGCGTCCCGGCGATCTTCGGCGGCGCGATCATCACCGAGAACGTTTTCAAGGTGAACGGCATCGGCCAGCTTCTGATCACCGCGCTCTTCGCCAACGACCTGCCGATGGTGATGACGCTGACCTTCATCTTTGCCGTGCTGATCGTGGTGTTCAACCTGATCGCCGACATCCTCTATGGCCTTCTCGACCCGAGGATCCGCTATGACTGAGCCCGTCCCCGCATCCCCCGCCCCGATCGAGGCCCTGCGCGACAAGGGTCCGGACAAGCCGCCGCGTTCGAAGTGGAAAGACGTCTGGAGCCAGTTCCGCAAGCACAAGGGCGCGATGATCGGGGGGTTCTTCCTGATCTTCATCACCTTGGGTGTGCTGATCGGCCCCTATCTGTGGACGCTCGATCCGCAGGCGCTGGACATCCGCGCCAAGGACATGCGCCCGGTCTACACCGCGCTCTGGGACAGCACCGCCAAGACCAGCTGGGCGCATCCGCTGGGCAGCGACCAGTTGGGCCGTGACAACCTCTCGCAGCTGATCGCAGGCGGGCGCGCCTCGATGGCCGTGGGCTGGGCGGCGATGATCCTGTCGCTGGTGATCGGCGCCGGCGTCGGCGTGCTGGCGGGCTACTTCCGCAAGCTCGACGGCCCGCTGATGCGCCTGACGGATCTGTTCCTGTCGCTGCCGATCCTGCCGCTGCTGCTGGTGGCCGTGACGCTGTTCCGCCAGCCGCTGCGCGCCAACTTCGGCCCCGAGGGCGGCATGTTCATCCTCATCGTCACCGTGGTCGGCATCACCTCGTGGATGCCCACGGCGCGCATCGTGCGCGGCGACGTGCTGGCGCTGAAAGAGCGCGAGTTCGTGCTGGCGGCGCGCTCGATTGGCACCAAGCCGTTCCAGATCATCAAGCGCCACCTGCTGCCGAACGTGCTCTCGCCGATCATGGTCTCGGCGACGCTGGGCCTCGCCACGGCGATCATCACCGAGAGCGCCCTGTCGTTCCTCGGCGTGGGCTTTCCGTCGGACTTCCCGACCTGGGGCAAGATGCTGGCCGATGCGGTGGCGCGGATGGAAGACTTCCCCGAGCGGGTGATCCTGCCCGGCATCGCCATCTCGCTGACCGTGCTGGGGGTGAACTACCTCGGCGACGGCCTGCGCGACGCGCTCGATCCGCGCATCCGCGGCCGCTGAGCGGCGCGCCAGCGGGGTCCGCAATCGGGGCGGGAGGCATTGGCCTCCCGCCCCTTTTTCTTGCGCGCGCCGCCCTCTCCCGGCGCTACGCGGGCGGCGCTGCCGGAGATGCGTATTTGGAAAGAGAAGAAGACCCTATCGCCCCAAAGCCGCGCCCAGCCTCTTCTTCTCTTTGAAAATACGCCCCAAGAACTTCTGGGTGAATTGGCCGTAGGCCAAGAGGGGCAGCGCCCCTCCGCTCCCCCGCCCACAGACCTTTCGCAAAAGAAAAGGCGGAGGGTTTCCCCTCCGCCTTGTCGATCCTGCTAACCCGTTGCGCCGCTCAGTAGAGGCCACCCGAGCTGAGCGTGCCGAAGGAGGCCTTGGGACCCACCGTCGCCTTGCGCCCGGTGGAGGTGGTGACCTCGCGCGGGCGGGTCGAGCCGTCGGGCTGGATCATGTCGAAATTGCCCGACATCGCCCAGCCGCCGTCGAGCTGGATGCCAAAGAGCGGCTCTTCGCCCGAGCGGAAACATTCGGCCACCACGTTCGGCCCCGAGGCATCCGGCCCCAGACGCGCGCCGGTGAAACGGTCCATGTTGAGGAAGTTACAGGCGGGCGGCACTTTGAACTGACCGCCGCCGTATTTCTCGACCGCCTTGAGCATGAAGCGGTTGAACACCGGCCCGCACATGCCGCCGCCCGAGGCCCCCCGGCCCAGCGGGCGGGGCGTGTCATAGCCGATGTAACAGCCCGCCACGATGTTCGAGGTAAAGCCGAGCATCCACACGTCCTTGGCATCGTTGGTGGTGCCGGTCTTGCCCGCGGTGGGCACCGGCAGGTTCACCGTGCGCGAGGCGGTGCCGCGCTGCACCACACCCTGCATCATAGAGGTGAGCTGATAGGCGGTGACCGCATCCATGATCCGGTCGCGGTTGTTGCGGATGTCCGGGCCACGGCCCGGCGGCAGGTTCGGGTCGGCGCAATCGAGGCAGCTGCGCTCGTTGCCCTTTTGATACTCATGGTTGTAGACCGTGCGGCCATAACGGTCCTGCACCCGGTCGACCAGCGTCGGCTCGACCCGCTCGCCGCCGTTGGCGAACATCGCATAGGCCGAGATCATCTTGTAGAGCGTGGTCTCATCCGCCCCGAGCGCATTGGCCAGCACCCGGCCCATGTGGTCATAGACCCCGAACTTCTCGGCGTAGCGCCCCACGGTGTCCATGCCGATCTCTTGTGCGAGACGGATGGTCATCAGGTTCCGCGACTGCTCGATGCCGGTGCGCAGCGGCGTCGGGCCATAGTAGGTGTTCGACGCGTTCTTCGGCCGCCAGACGCCCTGCGGCGTGTTGATCTCGATCGGTGCGTCGATGATCACTGTCGAAGGCGAGAACCCCGAGTCCAGCGCCGCGGCGTAGACGAAGGGCTTGAAGCTGGAGCCGGGCTGGCGCAGCGCCTGCGTGGCGCGGTTGAACACCGAGTTCTGGTAGCTGAAGCCACCCTGCATGGCGATCACCCGGCCGGTGTTCACGTCCATCGCCATGAAGGCACCCTGCACGCGCGGCACCTGCCGCAGCGTCCAGCGGATGAATGTGCCATCCTGATCGGTGACCATGGCGCGCACATGCACCACGTCGCCGCGCTTGAAATTGTCGGCAAAGCTGCCGCGGATCCACGAGATGTCTTCGCGCGGCACCACCGAGGGGCGTTCCGCCGTGTCCGGCGTGTCCTCGATGCCAAGGCGCATCTGGCTGTCGCCCACCTCCAGAACCACCGCCGGCAGCCACTGGCTTTCGAGGTCGATGTCGCGTGCAATCGGCACCGCCGCCAGCGCCGCGCGCCAATCCTCTTCCGAGCCGAGGCTCTCTTCGGGGATGGTCTTGCCGGAGCCGCGCCAGCGGCCCAAGCTGCGGTCGTAATCCTCGAGCGCGATGCGCAGCGACTGCGCCGCCTCCACCTGCATCTCGGGGTCGAGCGTGGCGCGCACCGACAGGCCGCCCGAGAAGAACTCGCCCTCGCCGAACTCGCTGGTCAGCTGGCGGCGGATCTCGTCGGTGAAATAATCGCGCGGCGGCAGCGACTTCTGATAGGGCTCGAAATCGCCGTTCTGCACCGAACTCAGCGGCTGGCTGACCTCGGTCTCATAGGTGGCCGTGTCGATATAGCCGTTCTCGCGCATCTCGCGCAGCACGTAGTTGCGCCGGTCGAGCAGACGCTGCTTGTTGCGCACCGGGTGGAAGTCCGACGGCGCTTTCGGCATCGAGGCCAGCATCGCCGCCTCATGCGGGGCAAGCTCGGACAGGCTCTTATTGAAATAGGTCTGCGCCGCGGCGGTGACGCCATAGGAGTTCTGGCCGAGGAAAATCTCGTTGAGATAGAGCTCGAGGATCTTGTCCTTGCTCAGCGTCTCTTCGAGGCGCGAGGCGAGGATGATCTCTTTGATCTTGCGCTCGATCTTGCGGTCGCCGGAGAGCAGGAAGTTCTTCATCACCTGCTGGGTGATGGTCGACGCGCCGCGCACATCGCGGCCACGGGTGCGCACCGCGTCGAAGGCAGCGGCGGCGATGCCGCGCACGTCATAGCCGTGGTGCTCGTAGAAATTCTTGTCTTCGGCGGAGATGAAGGCCTGCTTGACGAGATCGGGGATCTGGTCGGCCGGGGTGAACAGCCGCCGCTCCTGCGCGAATTCGTCAATGATCTGACCTTCTTGCGAGTAGATGCGCGAGATCGTCGGCGGCGTGTATTGCGCAAGGCTTTCATGGCTTGGCAGGTCGCGGCCATAGATCCAGAAGACCGCGCCGATAGACAGCGCGACCGCCATCACTCCCAGAGTGATGACGCTGAAGATGGCCCCGAAGAACGAGAGAATGAACCTGGTCACAAGCAATGCCCCTTTGGATTGCAGCCCCATTATACAACGCGCGGGCTCAGGTCAAAACACAAGGCTGCCAGAGGGAAGCCTGGAACGGCGGTCTCATGCCGGAGCGCGCCGTTCACCCGACCCTAATGCCGTCCTAATACCGCCAGCCTATTGCCGCCGCAGGCGCGCCAAGGCTTCGTCTTCGATCGCCCATGCGTCGATCCCGTCGCGGATCCCTGCTGCCATGCCCGCGCGCCATGCCGGATCCTGCAGATGATTTAGGTCTTCGGCGGTCGACAGGAACCCCACTTCGATCAGCACCGAGGGGATATCGGCGGCCTTGAGCACCGAGAAGCCCGCCTGTCGCAGCGGGCGTTTGTGCACCTGCCCCACCGCGTTGCGGATGCCCGACACCAGCTGCCGTGCCAGCGCCTTGCCGCGCGGCGCATTGTCGAGCCGCGCCAGATCCATCAGCACATTGGCGACCCGGTCGTCGGAGCCCGAAAGATCGAGCCCGGCGAGAATGTCGTCGCGGTCGTGGCGCTCGGCCAGCGCGGCGGAGGCGGCATCCGAGGCATCCTCGGCCAGCGTGTAGACTGTGGCGCCATGGGCGATGCCCTGCTCGATGGCGTCGGCATGCAGCGAGATGAAGAGATCGGCGCGTGCGTCATGCGCCAGCGCCACCCGCCCTTCGAGCGAAACAAAGACATCCGCATCGCGGGTCATCAGCACCTCATAGCCCGCGCGGCGCAGCACGTCGCGCAGATCGCGCGCGAAGGTCAGCATGAGGTTGGCCTCGGCGTGGCCGTCGCGCTGCGCGCCCGGATCAATGCCGCCGTGCCCCGGATCGAGCACGATGCGCAGCGGCGCGCCCGGCGCACGCAGCGGCGCGGCCTTGGCCTTGGCTGGCGGCAGGTCCCAGCGCGGATCGCGCGGCACCCCGGAGTGCGCGGCCATCTCGGCGGCGCTCGCCTTGGTCAGCGTCAGGCGCAGCGTCGCGGCGCCGGTCTCTTCCGAGACCTTCATCCCCGCTTTGTCGATGATCATCGGCTGCGACAGCTCGGCCACCAGCCGCGACCAGCCCGAGCGGAACGGCCCCATATGCAGCGCGGTCACCGCCTCGGCGCGGTCCATCGCCGCCGCATCCGCGTCGGTCCAGTCGACCTCGCGGAAATCCAGCACCAGCCGCGCCGGATCGGTCAGGGTGAAGGCCCGCCACGGCACGCCCTGGCTCAGATCGAGGGTCAGTTCGGCACCGCTGCGGCCATGATCCTCGGCGCCACCGTCCAGCAGACGCGCCTGCCCGCCGAGCCCGGCGCTCTGCGCCTGCGCGCTGCTTGTGCCGGGCGTGGTGCCAAGCATTGCGCAGAACACGCCCGCCGCGATGATCCGGAAAATACTGCTCATCCGCCTGTCTGTCTTTTTGTGGTTGGGCCGAAGCCTAGCAGTCCCGGCCCGGATTCGCACCTGCTTCGCGGCGGGTGCGATGATCACATTGCGGCGCGGCGAGGCAGGTGCGGCTCAGCCCCGGCTTGCCATGAAGGCCTTGAGCCGTGCCAGCCCCTCTTCGATCTCTGCCGTGCCGCGGGCGTAGGAAAAGCGCAACGTCCCCGCCCCGCGCGCCGGATCGAAATCGAGGCCCGGCGTCACGGCGACACCGGCCTTCTCGAGGATCTCGGCGGCAAAGGCGCGGCTGTCGCTCGTCAGATGGCTGACGTCGGCATAGACGTAGAAGGCGCCATCCGGCGGCGCGATCCGATCAAAGCCCGCCTTGGGCAGCCCCTCCATCATCAGCGCGCGGTTTTTGGCGTAGACCGCAAGGTTGGCCTGCAGTTCCTCGGTCGCGTCCATCGCTGCAAGTGCGGCGACCTGCGAGGCGTTCGGCGCGCAGATGAAAAGGTTCTGCGCCAGCCGCTCGAACTGCCGCACCTGCGCCTCGGGGACCACCAGCCAGCCGACTCGCCAGCCGGTCATCGAGAAATACTTCGAGAAGGAGTTGATCACGCAGACATCGTCGGAGACCTGCAGCGCGGTCACCGGCTTTTTGTCGTAATCGATGCCGTGGTAAATCTCGTCCGACAGGAACGACGCGCCGCGCGCCTGCACCGCCTCGACCAACTCCGCCAGTTCGGGCTTGCCCAGCATGGTGCCCGTGGGGTTGCTGGGCGAGGCGACCATGGCGCCCTCATAGCCCACCCCGGCAAGGTCCTGCGGGGTCAGCTGATAGCGGTTCTCGGCGGAGGTCTGCACTTCGACCGGGCGCAGGTCCAGCGCCTTGAGGATCTGCCGGTAGGACGGGTAGCCCGGCGCTCCCAGTGCCACCCGGTCGCCCGCGTCGAAAAGCGCCGAGAAGGCAAGGATGAAGCCCCCCGAAGAGCCCGGCGTGACCACCACCCGCTCGGGGTTCAGATCGACGTCATACCATTCGCCGTAAAGCCGCGCGATGCGCGCCCGCAGTTCGGGAATGCCAAGCGCCACGGTGTAGCCGAGCGCATCGCTTTCCATCGCGTCGGCCAGCGCCTTGCGGGCCGCCTCGGGCGCGGGCGAGCTGGGCTGGCCCACTTCCATGTGGATGATGTGGCGGCCTGCCGCCTCGGCGGCGCGGGCCTGCTCCATCACATCCATCACGATGAAGGGATCAACTGCCCCGCGGCTTGAGTTTCGCATGTCTCTCTCCCATGGTGACCCGGCACGACGCCTCCGGGCGGAGTACGAAGCTTCAAAGGGAGGGTCAATGCCGCGCGCCACGCTGCGCTTGGTTGCAACGCTCTGCGCCCTGGCCCTGCTGCTGGTGGCGCCCTCTGCGCATGCCGCCACGCTTTTGCGAGACGCCGACATCGAACACGCGCTGACGCAGTTGAGCGCTCCGGTGCTGCGCGCCGCCGGGCTGAGCCCGGGACAGGTGCAGGTGATGGTGGTGCAGGACGACCGGCTGAACGCTTTCGTCGCCGACCCCAGCCATATCTTCGTGAACTCCGGGCTGCTGATGAAACTGCCGAGCGCCAAGGCGCTGCAGGCGGTGCTGGCGCATGAGGCCGCGCATATCACCGGCGGGCATATCACCCGGCGGCTCGGCAATATGCGGGCGGCGCGCAACGCCGCCGGTCTGGGCATGGTGCTGGCCGTCGCCGCAGGTGCCGCCTCGGGCAGTGCCGACGCCGCGGCCGGGCTGCTGATCGGCGCGCAAAGCTCGGCACTGCGCAGTTTTCTCGGCCACACCCGCGCCGAGGAAAGCTCGGCCGATATCGCCTCGGTGCGCACGCTGGTCACCGCCGGGATCGACCCACGCGGCGCGCTGCAGGCGCAGGAGCTGTTCCTCGGGCAAGAGGCGCTGAACGTCGGGCGGCAAGATCCCTATATGCAAAGCCATCCGCTGACCCGCGACCGTTTCCGCAGCCTCGAGGCGCTGGTGGCGGGCACGAAGACGGCCGAAGCCGATGATCCCGCCGCGCAATATTGGTTCCTGCGGGCGCGCGGCAAGCTCACCGCCTTCCTGCGCGCGCCGGGCTGGACGCTGGACCGGCTGGACCGCAGCGGCAGCCAAGACATCGCGCTGATGCGTGAGGCGGTCGCCCGCCACCGCCAGTCCGATCTCGGCGGCGCCCTGCGGGCGATCGACGGCGCCATCGCGCTGCGCCCCAACGATCCCTTCTATCGCGACCTGAAGGGCCAGATCCTGCTGGAATCGCGCCGCCCCGAAGAGGCCGCCCGCGTCGGCGAGCAGGCCCGGCGATTGGCCCCGCGCAACGCGCAGGTCCTTGGCGGGCTGGGCCGGGCGCAGCTGGCGTCAAAGCAATACGCCCCGGCGCTGCAGACATTGGAAGCCGCGCGCGGTCGTGACTGGGCCGATCCGCGCATCCTGCGCGACATCTCGGTGGCCTACGCCCGCGCCGGCAACACCGGCATGGCCTCGGAGGCCACGGCGCAGCGCTACGCGCTGCAAAACCGGATGGACGACGCCGCCATTCACGCAAAACGTGCATTGGATTTACTGCCACGCGGCTCGGCCCCGTGGCGCCGGGCGCAGGATGTGCTAGACGCATCCGAGCGCGCCGCAAGGAAACGCTGACACCGCCCCCTGCGGGCGCAATTGACCGACGGAGACAAGATGCAATCCCTTTCGACCCGACGCACCGCCCTTCGCCGCGCCGCCGCCTCGCTGGCCGTGGCCACCGGGCTCATGGCGCAGCCCGTGGCGGCCCAGAGCTTTGACCTCGAGAACCTCACCCCCGAGCAGCGCGAGGCCTTCCGCGCCGAGGTGCGGGAGTATCTGCTCGACAACCCCGAAGTGATCATGGAGGCGGTGAGCGCGCTCGAAGCCAAGCAGCAGCAGCAACAGGCCGCCGCCGACGAAGACCTCGTGGCCGCCAACGCTGGCGCGCTCTTCGATGACGGCTACAGCTGGGTGGGTGGCAACCCCGACGGCGACGTGACCATCGTGGAATTTTCGGACTACCGCTGCGGCTATTGCCGCAAGGCCTTCCCCGAGGTCGAGCAGCTGGTGCAAAGCGATGGCAACATCCGCATCGTCATCAAGGAATTCCCGATCCTCGGGCAGGACAGCGTGACCTCGTCGCGCTTTGCGCTGGCGACCATGCTGGTCGAAGGGCCGGACGCCTACAAGCAGATGCATGACGCGCTGATCTCGCTCAAGCAGGAGCCGAGCGAGCCGGTGCTGTCGAAACTGGCGGACACGCTTGGGCTGGATGGTGAGGCCATTCTCGCCAAGATGAGCGATCCCGAGGTGGACCGCCGCATCAAGGAAACCCACGAGTTGGCGCAGCGCCTGCAGATCAGCGGCACGCCGACCTTCGTGTTTGGCGACCAGATGCTGCGCGGCTATGTGCCGATCGACGGGATGCGCCAGATCGTCGATCAGATCCGCAGCGAGGGCTGAGCCCTACTCTGCCGCGTCGGCGACCCCGGTCGCCGACCGCACCCCTAGTCCGGCCTGCGGCGTCCTGTCCGCCGCGGACTCTGCGCCAGCCTCCACGCTCCGCACCGGCAGACAGAGCCTTGCGCAGGTGCCGCGACCGCCGTGCCCGGACGCGAGCTCGAAACTGCCGCCCGACTGCTCTGCAAATCCGCGCAGCATCGCCAGACCCAGACCCGATCCCTGCCCCACCGGCTTGGTGGTCAAATAGGGCTCGCAGACCAGCGGCATCAGATCGGCGGCAATGCCGGGGCCGCTGTCGCTCAGCTCAAAGCAGACAGACCCTCCGCGCCGCAGAACCGCCAATTCGAGCGTGCCACCCGTCGGCATCGCGTCACAGGCGTTCTTGACCAGTTCCAGAAGGCAGGCCTGCAGCCTCGGCGCGTCCACATGCACATCGGGCAGATCGGGCGCGACGCTCAGCGTCAGCCTGTGCCCCGGCCCCAGCACCGCAAGGGCGCGGCGCTGCACCTCGCGCGCCTGACTGGCCGGAAGCACCGCCAGCGGGCTGAGCGGCGCGCGGCTGGCCGTCGCCAGCAACTGCCCGGTCAGATCGGCCCCGCGCCGCGCCGCGCGCTCGGCCTCGTCCAGCAATTCGTCACGCTCTGCCGCGCTGCCGGTCAGCCGCGCCAGTTCCAGATTGCCCAGAACAGCGGTCAGCAGATTGTTGAAATCATGCGCAACGCCGCCGGTCAGTTGTTCCAGCGCCCGGCCCCGCGCCTTGGCCAGCGCCTCTCCCGCCGCAATCTCCAGCGCCTCGCGTGTGCGCAGCGCACTCCATGCGACGCGGCAGAAGTAGACATAGCAAATCACCAAAGCAGCGCTGATCAGCACCGTATCGGGGGTGCCGGGATCGACGTGCCAAAGCCAGCCCGCCCGCGCAAGGATACCCACCGCCATCAGCGACAGATCCAGCACCAGCAAAAGCCGCAGGTGCACGCGGTAAGACAGCGTGTTCAGCAGCGCGACAAAGACGAACATCAGCGACAGGATCGACAGCGCAGGCTCGCCCTGCATCCACAGGATCATGCCCCCGGCGATATAGGTCAGCCCCGAAAGGACCAGCGTCAGCACCGGCAGCAGCAGCCGCAGGCGATAGCCGGTGTCGGGAAGCGTGGTCACGGCGAGGAAATGCAGGCCGAAGATCAGGATCATGCCCGCCAGCCACGGCAGCATCATCGGCACATCCATGAAGGCCCAGATCGCCAGAGAGGCGAGGCTGATCAGCGCGACGCTCAGCAGCCCTTGCGCGCGCCGCAGCCCCTCGAGGCTGCGCAACGCGGTGAAATCCAACAGCTGACCGGCGGGCGGGATGACCCCTTCGAGTGCACTCGCCCGCTGCACGAGACTACTCCGCAGCCTGCGCTTTGGCGGCCTCGTCGGCCTCGATCTGGGCGGCCTTCTTCTCGACCTCTTCGACAATGTGGTCGATCATCTGCTCGTTGGACATTTTGTGGCTGGCCTTGCCCGCCAGATAGACCATGCCCGAACCCGCACCGCCGCCGGTGAAGCCGACGTCGGTCATCAGCGCCTCGCCCGGTCCGTTCACCACGCAGCCGATGATCGACAGGCTCATCGGGGTCTTGATGTGCTCCAGCCGCTCTTCGAGCGTTTCCACAGTCTTGATCACGTCAAAGCCCTGACGCGCGCAGGACGGGCAGGAAATGATGTTCACGCCGCGGTGGCGCAGGCCGAGGGACTTGAGGATCTCATAGCCGACCTTCACCTCTTCGACCGGATCGGCCGAGAGCGAGACGCGGATCGTGTCACCGATGCCCATCCACAGCAGTTGGCCAAGGCCGATGGCGCTTTTGATGGTGCCCGAGGTCAGCCCGCCCGCCTCGGTGATACCAAGGTGGATGGGTTTGTCGGTGGCTTCCGCCAGCCCCATGTAGGCGGCGGACGACAGGAACACGTCCGAGGCCTTCACGCTGATCTTGAACTCGTGGAAGTCGTTGTCTTCCAGAATGCGGATGTGATCGAGCGCGGATTCCACCATCGCCTCGGGGCACGGCTCGCCGTATTTCTCGAGCAGATGCTTTTCGAGCGATCCGCCGTTCACCCCGATGCGCATGGAGCAGCCGTGGTCGCGCGCGGCGGCGATCACTTCGCGCACACGCTCGGGGCTGCCGATGTTGCCGGGGTTGATGCGCAGGCAGGCGGCGCCAGCTTCGGCGCTTTCGATGCCGCGCTTGTAGTGGAAATGGATGTCGGCGACGATCGGCACCGGGCTTTCGCGCACGATCTCTTTCAGCGCTTTCGAACTAGCCTCATCGGGCACCGAGACTCGAACGATGTCGGCACCCGCCTCGGCGGCGCGCTGCACCTGTTCAATGGTCGCCTTGACGTCGGTGGTGACGGTGTTGGTCATGGTCTGCACCGAGATCGGTGCATCCCCGCCCACCGGCACGTTGCCCACCATGATCTGCCGGGATTTGCGGCGCTCGATGCTGCGCCATGGGCGGATCGGGTTGTGGCTCATGCGGAAGGACCCTCCTGAGGGCATTCATTTGTACTCACATCCAACATAGCCCCCGTGGCGTCATGAAACCAGAGGGGCCCTGCCTCGTCCGCAAGGGAAAGGATCGCGATGGCGTGAGCGTGAGGCGGGCCGGATGGGCTCAGTCGGCCCGCACGTCGCTGGAAAGCTCGGCCACCACCCGCTCGAGATCGGCGTCGCGGCTGATGTCGGCCACCTTGTAGGCGCGGGTCAGGTTATCGACCGAAAGCTGCAGGTTCTTGGTGACCGTGCCGCTGGCGCCGACCGGACCGTAGGTCTGGCCGTTGACCGCGAAGTAGACGGCCCCCGACTCGCCGACGCGCAGGCTGGCAGGGTCCTGCGTGGCAGGCGCGGTCCAAGTGTCCCCGGCGCGCATGGTCTTCTCGAAGATCACCGAGCCATCGGCGGCGCGCACACGCACCCATGCCGGGCGCACGGCGATCATCGTCACACCGGGCGCGCTGTCCTGAAGCACCTTGGGCGCGCCGGGCTGCGTTGCGATCTCGGCACCGGCCTGCGCAAGCTGAACCTGCGGCGCGGCGGCGGGCATGATGCTGTCGTTCAGCTTGGCAAGCACGCGCTGCAGATCACCATCCTGCTGCGGTTCAGCAGGCTGATAGGCGGCGCTCACCACTTCGGGCACCAGTTCCACATCGCGGGTCACCTGCCCCTTCGGCCCGAGCGGGCCGAGGGTCTGGCCATTGGTCGCCAGATAGAGCGCGCCCGACTCGCCAACGGTGAGCTTGGCGCTCTGCTGGCCCTCGGGCACGGTCCAAGTGTCACCCGGCTCCATCACCCGCTCGTAAAGCACGTTGCCGCTGTCGCCGCGCACGCGCACCCACGCGGGACGCACGGCAAGCAGCGTCACGCTCTTGCTGTCCAGCACGGTGCGCGGCAGCGCGGTGGCGCCGGGCTGCGCCGCCGGGCCAGCGAGACCGGCCACCTGCAGCGCCGCATCGGCGGGATTGGTATCGACCTGCGGCAACTGGTTGCGCGCGGCCTGCGCGAAGGCGCCCACGGTCGACGGATCGAGCGAGGAGATCGGCGCATCGCGGGCCACCAGAACCGGAACGTCCAGCGCCTTGGGCCGGTAGAGCCGGTCCAGCGCCTCATTCGACGGCGGCGAGAAGGGCCCTGCCCCCTCGGCGCTGGCGACGTCTTCGCCGCCCGCGTCTTCGGTGATTTCCTCGGCACCCTGCACCGGGTCGAGATCGCTCAGCACCAGCGGGGTCTGGTCTACCGGCGCAACCTGCACGCGCTGCACTTCGCGCAGCACCGCAAAGCCGCCGTAGCCGATCCCGCCCAGCAGGGCGACCAGCACCAGCAGCGAGCCGATAGCGCCCGGCTCGATCCGCGAGAAGAAGCTGTCACCCGCCGGCACGAAGGGCATGCGCGGCTGTTCAAAGATGTCACGGGCCATCGGCGCGGGCAGATCGCCCTGCCCCTTGCGGATCGTCGAGGCCTTCTCGGACATGCCATGCGCGACGGCAAAACCGCTCTCTTCGCAGAAGAGGCGATAGCATTCGTCCGGGTCCATATTCAGGTAACGGGCGTAGGAGCGCACGTAGCCAGCGATGAAGCCGGGCGTGTCAAATGCCGAGGGATCGCAGTTCTCGATGGCGGCGATGTAACTGGCTTTGATGCGCAATTCCCGCTGCACGTCGAGCAGGGATTTGCCCATCGTCGCGCGTTCGCCGCGCATCACATCACCAAGTTGCAACGTAAAATCATCGAAGCCGCGCGGAGTTGTCTCCGCGTCGTGCTGTTCATCAGACATACGAGGGGAATTACGCCCTATCATGCGTTCCGCCTTGTGCTCCACCGTCCCAGACTGCGCCTGCCAAATCACGGGCTCGCGATTCGGGTCGCGGCCTTTATTGATGCTAGGTTAGCACAGAACAACTGAAATGACAGAAATTCAGGGTTACATCGGCGTTGATCTGCGCAGGCTGCGTGGGTTTTCCACAATCAACCTGTGGCAACGCCAGAACAAAACAAGTCCCCGCGATTTAGGAAACCGCAGGGACCGCGATGGTTGAGTTAGCGCTGGAAGCGATCACGCTCAGGCGCTGAGTTCCTGACGGTTGAGCGCGCAATGCGACCAAAGCTCGTCCATGGCGCGCACCAGCTTGTCCATCTCGTCGGGACCATGCACCGGCGACGGGGTGAAGCGCAGGCGCTCGGTGCCGCGCGGCACGGTCGGGAAGTTGATCGGCTGCACATAGATGCCAAAACCGTCAAGCAGCATGTCCGACAGCTTTTTGGTGTGCACCGGGTTGCCGACGATCACCGGCACGATGTGCGAGCCGTGATCGATGATCGGCATGCCAAGCCCCTTGAGCCGCAGCTTGAGGATCTTCGCTTGGGTCTGGTGCCGCTCGCGCAACTCCTGGTCCTGCTTGAGATGCGCGATGGACGCCGCCGCCCCTGCCGCCACAGCGGGCGGGATCGAGGTGGTGAAGATGAAGCCCGGCGCGTAGGAGCGCACCGCGTCACACATTTTCGCCGAGGCCGCGATATAGCCGCCGAAGACGCCAAAGGCCTTGCCCAGCGTGCCATTGATGATGTCGAGCCGGTGCAGCAGGTTGTCGCGCTCGGCGACACCGCCGCCGCGCGGGCCATACATGCCCACCGCGTGCACCTCGTCGAGATAGGTCAGCGCGCCGAACTCGTCGGCGAGATCGCAAAGCGCCTCGATCGGGCCAAAGTCGCCGTCCATCGAGTAGACCGATTCAAAGGCGATCAGCTTCGGCGCGGCGGGATCATCGGCCTCCATCAACTCGCGCAGGTGCTGCACGTCGTTGTGGCGGAAGATGCGCTTGGCACCGCCGTTACGCTTGATGCCCTCGATCATCGAGGCGTGGTTCAGCTCGTCCGAGTAGATGATCAGGCCGGGGAACAGCTTCGGCAGCGTCGAGAGCGTCGCGTCATTGGCGATATAGGCCGAGGAGAAGACCAGCGCGGCCTCTTTCTGGTGCAGGTCGGCCAGTTCAGCCTCGAGCCGCTTGTGATAGACCGTGGTGCCCGAGATGTTGCGCGTGCCGCCAGAGCCGGCGCCGGTGGCGTCGATGGCTTCGTGCATCGCGGCCAGCACAACCGGGTGCTGCCCCATCCCAAGGTAATCATTCCCGCACCACACGGTGATCGGCATCTCGCTGCCGTCCGCTTTGCGCCACGTTGCGTGGGGGAAACGGCCGTTCTTGCGTTCGATGTCGATGAAGGTGCGATAGCGGCCCTCGGCATGCAGGCGGTCAAGGGCTTCGTCGAGCTTCGCGGTGTAGTCCACCGGTATCTCCTTCCTTCATCTATTGTTGGCCGCGTTTGTCGCGGCGCCCATGTGGTCTCAGGGCCACATTCACGTTTTGGATTGGATACCGACCACGGCGCTCCATGTCCACGCTTTAGAACGAGACTAAGCGTCGCGCCCTTGATTTGAATCAAGACTTTCGGAGTAATGTTTCAAGGTAGGGTTTCCCATACTGGTCGCGTGACGCTCATCGGCGCAGCCTGTCTCCAGTCATTTCAAACGTGCCCCCACCGCTTTGCGGGCTGCCGGGGCGTGGATTTTTCCTTGGAGGCCGTATGCCGTTCCTGTCGGGGCTCTTTCTGCCCACCCCCTTTCTGACCTTGAGCACCGCGCTGGGATACGCGCTGGCGACCGTGGGCATGAAATCCGTCTCCATGGGGCAGATTTCGCTTGGGGTACTTCTTGCAACCATCGGATTTCTAATCGCTTTCATGTCCGAGATCCTGCTGATGCGGAGCTACGATCTCTCCTATGTCTATATCGCCATTATCGTCGCGGAATCGGTGCTCGTGCTGCTTTATGCCCTCTGCATCGGCGAGGGGTTGAGCCACCGCCAGATGGCGGGGGCGGTGCTGGTTCTGCTGGGTCTCTGGGCCGTTGCGGCGTGACATCGCCCCTCTCGCCTTGCGCTCTGGACAGTGCCGGGCCGGGTGGTAGGCTCCGCGCAACTCTCAAGAAGGAGCGCCCCATGGCTCAAGAAAACGTGTCTCTCGACACTGTGCTCAGCAAAATCGACGCCGACCTTCCGGCCTCGCTCGACCGCCTGCTGGACCTGCTGCGAATCCCCTCGATCTCGACTGACCCCGACTATAAGGACGCCTGCGACAAGGCCGCCGACTGGCTGGTCGCCGATCTCGCCAGCATCGGCATCGAAGCCAGCAAGCGCCCCACCCCCGGCCATCCGATGGTAGTGGGCCATGTGGACGGACCGGGCCCGCACGTGCTGTTTTACGGCCACTATGATGTGCAGCCGGTCGATCCGCTGAACCTTTGGAACCGCGACCCCTTCGATCCGGCCATCGAGGACACCGCCAAGGGCAAGGTGATCCGCGGCCGCGGCTCGTCGGACGACAAGGGCCAGCTGATGACCTTCATCGAGGCCTGCCGCGCATGGAAAGCGGTGCATGGCACCCTGCCCTGCAAGATCACCTTTTTCTTCGAAGGCGAGGAAGAGAGCGGCTCGCCCTCGCTGATCCCCTTCATGAAGGAGAACGCCGAAGAGCTGAAAGCCGAGATCGCGCTGATCTGCGACACCGGCCTGTTCCAGTCCAAGACCCCGGCGATCATCACCCGCCTGCGCGGCCTGCTGGGCGAAGAGTTGACCATCAAGGCTGCCGACAAGGACCTGCACTCGGGCATGTATGGCGGCGTTGCGATGAACCCGATCCGCGTGCTGACCAAGATCCTCGGCGGGCTCTTCGATGAGAACGGCACGATTCAGGTGCCCGAGATCTATGAAGGCGTGCCCGACCTGCCGCCCGAGATCCTCGATCAGTGGAAATCGCTGAACTTCGACGATGCGGCCTTCCTTGGCGGCGTCGGCCTGTCGCAGCCCGCGGGCGAGAAGGATCACCTGCCGATCGAGATGATCTGGTCGCGCCCCACCGCCGAGATCAACGGCATCTGGGGTGGCTACACCGGCGCGGGCTTCAAGACCGTGCTGCCCGCCGAAGCCTCGGCCAAGATCAGCTTCCGCCTCGTCGGCACGCAGGACCCGCAGGCGATCCGCAAGAACTTCCGCGCCTGGGTCGAGGCGCAGGTGCCGTCCGACTGCTCGGTCGAATGGAAGGACCACAGCTGCTCGCCCGCGTCCGAGATGAACACCACCCACCCCGGCTTTGAAGCGGCGCGCAAGGCGCTCGGCGACGAATGGGACGATCCGGCGGCCTATGCGGGCTGCGGCGGCTCGATCCCGATCGCGGGCTACTTCCAGAACATCCTCGACATGGATGCGATGCTGGTGGGCTGGGGCAAGGACGACGACCAGTTGCACTCGCCGAACGAGAAATACGACCTCGAATCCTTCCACAAAGGGATTCGCAGCTGGGCCCGGATCCTCGATGCGATGGCCACTGCTGCTTAAGATTTAGGTAATATTTTCGGCGGGGCGACGAATTTTCGCCCTGCCAACCCCTGCATTTGCAACAATTTCACGACACCCTGTCAGCAGGGCGACACATCTCAAAGCCCTTATTTTTACGGCTCTCTGACACACCCATCCAAAGGGATAGGTGAGCGGCGCGAACGGATCGCCATTTTCGCCAAGAAGATATCCAGTCCGAGCCATATTCGCCGCCACATTTCGCCACAATCCATTCCTACCGTCGATTCTAACGGGAGCGTCACGACCGCCCCGGTCGGCAGAAAGCCGGCACGAATCTGGCAGAAGGAGCTGGGAATTGATGAGAGCCTACGCCATCCGCAAGATGACCCATGCCGATTTCGACGCCCGCGTGAAACGCGTCGATCCGCAATTCGCCCGCTTCGGGCATCAGGCCAGCGCGGCCAGCACCGCGCGCGCCGCCAAGCGCCCGATCCTTTCAGGTCTCGTCGGGTTTGTCTGGGCCGGCATTGTGATCGCCGTCGCCCGCAATCAAGCTCAGATCGCAGACAGCCTCGCGCAGGGCAGCCTGCCGCAGGAATATCACGTCTACGTTTTTGGAATGCTCGCAGCGCTGCTCGCCGTCTCCGGCGTGGTCGCGATCATGCACCTGCTGCGCTGCGTTGGCCGTCGCGCAGGGGAGCGCGGCAACTCGCTCAGCCTCGTCACCGGGATCGTCGCCGCCGTGGTTCTGACGCAGGTGCCCGCCGAAGTCTATGAAACCGGCCTTGGCCTGCTTGATGAGAACTCCCGCAATGTGATGCTCGCCGCCGGTAACTCGGTGCGCGGCCCGGCGGGCCTCGAGATCAGCGGCACCACGTTCCTCAGCTCGCTGGGCAACTGATCCACCGCGCCGGGGGACCCCGGCCCGAAGAAGACCGCCCGGAGTATAGCCCCGGATAAGACCACCGCTCACGCCCTACGCAACGAACCCCTCAGAGCGCGGCTCAGAACAGGCCGAAGAACCTGTCGGGCAGACAATACTGCCGCGCATCCTCGGGTCGGTCGAACTGCCAATAGCCAGTCTCGCCGCGCGGCGCCCAACTGCGATGCATGCGCCGCCGAACCTGCGCGAAGTCGAACCCCTCTTGCATCGGCAGCTCGGCAAATCCTTCGAACAGCGCCCGATCCTCGCCCCGCGCCTCGGCAAACCAATGCCGCCCGATCGCCGCCTGTTTGACCCCCACGCCCACAGCCTCTGTCACCGCGTTGCGCCGGTCCATGGCCGCCACATATTGCGCGAAATCGCAGTACTTTAGGTGAAAAAGATAAAGCGGCTCCGGCGTGAACAGTTTCGACGCCTGCGTGTAATGCCCGCCTCGCGCGATCTTCGTGCCCAGCGACAGCACGCAGGGCTTGGAATAATGCGGCGCAAGCCGCACATGGCGGCGCGGGCCAAGGATGCTGTCCGTCAGCTCAGCCGGTTCGCGGTCAATGCGGTGCACCACTTCAAGCCCGACCGGCGTCAGCACTCGGCGGATGGGCTGCTGCGCGAGGAAATCCAACAGGTTGCCCTCTGCCGGGTCCAGCACCACCAGCTCGTCCACATCGCCGACGATCACATGCCGGTAGTAGCTGCGCAGCCCGTTCACCAGACCGTTGAGCAGCCGCCAGCGCTTCATGTCAAAGTTCGGATGCGGATCGCCGGGAATGCCGATGAGGTTGCAGCCCTGCGCCAGCTCAGCCAGATCAGCACTGCGTCCGTGGTTGACGATATAGCAGTTTTCACGCCCCAGAAGACGCCCGTAATGGCGCAGCCACGCCTCCAGAAAGAACCTATCGTCGCGCACCATGGTGACGGCGGCGGCCACGGTCTGCATGTCGGTCTCCTCGCTTTGCCGCCCCGGCGGCCCCTGTAAAGCCTGAGCATAGCGCCTTGTGGTAAAAAGAGAATCGCCAATCGACCGCGCCGCCGTTATCGTGCCATGCAAAGCACGAGGCCCAGATGATCACGCAGGAGTTCCGCAGCACCGGCTGGCAGTTCCATCTGCCCGCGCCGCAGACGCCCGGCATCCCCCGCTCTCCCGCGATCACCCGCTATCAGGTGTTTGGCGAGCGCAGTTCCGGCACCAACTTCCTCAAACGGCTGATCGGTCGCAACACGCCCCTCACCCCGACAGAGGATCTGGGCTGGAAGCACGGGTTCCCGCAGATGACCGCCATCCCGCAGGACACGCTGATCCTGTGCGTGACGCGCAATGCCGCCGATTGGGCGCGGTCGATGCATGCGCGGCCGTGGCATTGCCCGGCGGCGATCCAGCGCCTGCCGTTTTCCGACTTCCTGCGCACCGAATGGGCCACCATCGCCGACCGGCCGCGCTATTTCCCGCAAGTCGCGGCGCTGGGGGGCGCGGGCCAGCCGCTGCAACACGACCGCCACCCGCTCACCGGCGCCCCCTTCCCCGATCTTTTCGCCCTGCGCCGCGCAAAGCTGCAGGGGCTGCTGAGCTTCTTCAACCGCGGCGGCGCGCTGCTCTTTTGCCGTCTGGAGGCGGTGCAGGCCGCGCCCGAAGATTTCCTGACGGCGCTGCGGGGCAGCCTCGGCCTGCCCGCGCCCGAGGGTGCTTTCCGCCCGGTGCACAAACGCCTCGGCAGCCGCTTCCTGCCTGCCGTGGACGAGCCGCGACCGCAGACCCCGGCGCATCTGTCCGAGGCGGACCTCGCCTTCCTGCGCAGCCGCCTTGACCTGCCGCTGGAAGCCGCGCTCGGCTACAGCTACGAGGCCTAAACGAATGGCGCGCACGGGATCTGTGCATCCGCGCAAATTGCGCTGCGCCGCGGCATCGCCGATCTTCCGGAAAACCGCTCCCCGAGCCCCAAACCCGCTTCCCGAGCCCCGGAGACCCTGATGTCCCTCGCCAACACCAAGACCGCCTATGGCGCCGTCACGCGCAGTCTGCACTGGCTGACCGCGCTCGGCATCCTGATCATGATCCCGCTGGGCTGGATCGCCCATTTCGCGCCGTGGGAGACCGAGGCGCAACTCGCCGTGAAAGCGCAGCTCTTCTCGGTGCATAAGACCATCGGCGTCGCGCTGTTCTTCATCGCGCTGTTCCGCATCCTCTGGGCGCTGACCCAGACCAAACCCGCGCCGCTGCACCCCGAGCGCCGCGCCGAAGTGCTGGCCGCAGAAAGCGTGCACTGGCTGCTTTACTCGACGCTGGTGATCGTGCCGCTGTCGGGCTGGATCGAACATGCCGCCACCGAGGGCTTTGCACCGATCCTCTGGTCCTTCGGTCAGGACCTGCCCTTCGTGCCCAATTCCGACAGCGTCGCCGAAGCCGCCGCCTCCGTGCACTTTCTGGCGCAATGGCTGCTGGTGGCGGCGCTGGCGCTGCATGTGGCCGGGGCGCTGAAACACGCGGTGATCGACCGTGACGGCACGCTGGCGCGTATGCTGCGCGGCGCCGAGGGCGGCAGCCATGGCGCGTCGCATGTGGTGCTGCGCCCGGTGGCCCTCGCCCTCGCCGCATGGGTGGCGGTGATCGGCGGCGGCGCGGCGGCTGGCATGTTCAGCACCGAAGAGGCCCCCGCCGCGCCGCAACTGGCCGAGGCCCAGTCCGACTGGCAGGTCACCGAGGGCACACTTGCCATCAGCCTCGTGCAGATGGGCAAGGAGATCGAGGGCAGCTTTGCCGATTGGACCGCAGAGATCGCCTTCGAGCCGCGCGAGACCCCGGGCAAGGCAGGCGAGGTCACCGTGCAGATCGCCATCCCGACGCTGACCCTCGGCTCGGTCAGCAAACAGGCTCTGGGCGCGGATTTCTTCAACGCCGAAGAGCATCCCACCGCCACTTTCACCGCCGATATCCTGCGCGCAGACAGCGGCTATGAGGCCCAGGGCACGCTGACCCTCAAGGGCGCCGAGGTGCCGGTCACCCTGCCTTTCGAACTGACGCTGGAGAATGGCACGGCGACAATGCAGGGCAGCACCACGCTCGACCGCCGCAACTACGAGATCGGCAGCAGCATGAACGATCCCGACCAGCTGAGCTTCGAGGTCGCGGTCGATGTGGCACTCACCGCCACAAAAAACTGAAGACCCTTGAAGATCCGGCGCGGCGCCCCACCCGGCGCCGCCCCGCCCGGCCGCCATGGCGTGCCATGCGTATTTGAAAAAGAGAAGAAGACACCTGCACTGCTCCCGCTTCTTCTCTTTCAAAATACGCCGGGGGAGTCCGCGTCAGCGGACGGGGGCAGCGCCCCCTTCTGCCGGTCCGCCGGGCGCTCTGTCAGTCACTCGGTAGGTCACAAAGCACCGGCAAGGGCGCGCAAGGTATCTGGCCCAGACCGCGGCACCGTGATACTCCGCGCGCATGACCCAGATCACGATCCGCCGCCCCGACGACTGGCACCTGCACCTCCGCGATGGCGAGATGCTGGCCGGCATCGCCCCCGAATCCGCCCGCCACTTCGGCCGGGCGATCATCATGCCCAACCTCGTGCCGCCGGTGGTGACCGGAGATGACGCCGCCGCCTACCGCGAGCGCATCCTCAAAGCCCTGCCCGAAGGCAGCGGTTTCACCCCGCTGATGACGCTTTACCTCACCGAGACCACCGATCCGGCGGATGTGGCGGCGGCGCATGAAAGCGGGTTGATCACCGCGCTGAAACTCTACCCCGCAGGCGCCACCACCAACTCTGCCTCGGGCGTGCGCGATTTCGACAAGGTCCGCCCGGTGCTCGAGCTGATGGCCGAGCGCGGCATCCCGCTTTGCGTGCACGGCGAAGTGGTGGACAGCGACATCGACATCTTTGACCGCGAGGCGGTGTTCATCGACCGCGTGCTCGACCCGATCCGCCGCAGCACCCCCGGCCTGCGCGTGGTCATGGAGCATATCACCACCAAGCAGGGCGTCGATTACGCCCGCGCCGGTGGCGACGATCTGGGCGCGACGATCACCACGCACCATCTGGTGATCAACCGCAACCACATCCTCGTCGGTGGCATCAAGCCGCATTACTACTGCCTGCCCGTCGCCAAGCGCGAAGAGCACCGGCTGGCCCTGCGCGAGGCCGCGACCTCCGGGGATGCCAGCTTCTTCCTCGGCACCGACAGCGCGCCCCACGCCGATCCGGCCAAGGAAAGCGCCTGCGGCTGCGCGGGTTGCTTCACCGCCACCAATACGCTGTCGATCCTCGCCGAGGTCTTCGAACAGGACGGCGCGCTGGACAAGCTCGAGGCCTTCGCCTCGCGCAATGGCCCGGCCTTCTACCGCCTGCCGGTGAGCGAAGAGGTTGTGACCCTGACCAAGGGCGCGCCCGTCACCTACCCGGGCAAGATCGAGACCGGCGCCGGACCGGTGACCGTCTTTGATCCCGGTATGCCGCTGCACTGGCGGGTCGAGGACTAAGGCCAGCGGGGGCGCTGCCCCCGCACGCGCTTTTGCTTTGTCGTGCTGTGCACGACGGGGGGCGACGCCCCCGCACGCGCTTCTGGTTTGTCGTGCTGTGCACGACGGGGGCGCTGCCCCCGTACCCCCCGGCGTATTTGCGGAACAATGAAACAGGGGCGCGGCGCGCGATGCGCCCTTCCCGAACGCGCGCTTTCGCGCTAAGGCGGGCGCGGTTTTCAAAGGAGCTGCCCCATGATCCCCTCGTCCTATCCCTCGCAAGAAGAAATGGCCCGGCTGACGGCCCGGATGCTCTGGGAGATTGGCGCGGTGCATTTCATGGGCGACCAGCCCTTCAAGCTGGCCTCAGGCCTGCCCTCGCCCGTCTACATCGACTGCCGGACGCCGATCTCGCACCCGCGCATCCGCTCGACGCTGATGGATTTCCTGACCGTCACCGTCATGCGCAACGCCGGCTTCGAAGCCTTCGACAACATTGCCGGCGGCGAGACCGCGGGCATCCCCTTCGCCGCACTGGTGGCCGAGCGCATGGCGCTGCCGATGACCTATGTGCGCAAGAAGCCCAAAGGCTATGGCCGCAACGCCCGCATCGAAGGCAAGATGACCGAGGGCCAGCGCGTGCTGCTGGTCGAGGATCTGACCACCGATGGCGGCTCCAAGCTCAGCTTCGTCGATGCGATCCGCGACACCGGGGCCACCTGCGCCCATACCGCGGTGATCTTCTATTACGGCATCTTCCCCGAGACCACGAAGACGCTCGGCGATCACGGGGTCGAGTTGCACTACCTCTGCACCTGGCATGACGTGCTGGCCGAGGCCAAGGCGCGCGGCGGCTTCGAGCCCGCGACGCTGGCGGCGGTCGAGGCCTTCCTCGAAGACCCGCGCAAATGGCAGGCGGAAAACGGCGCATAAGCGCATTTTCTTCGGGCGAAGGGCCAGCCTCTTCGCCCGGCACATCGCACCAAATGTTGCGAAACGCCGCGATCCTGCTACGATATCTTCACGAGCAGCAGCGGGCACCGGGCCCATTTCCGGTTATCCCGAAATAGTCCACAGAGATTTCCAGATTGGTCCGCGACCCGCGGCGCGCTATGACGCTTGAACCTGCGGGACTCGGGGGAGCCAGCGGGACATCAAAGGGACAAAAAGACGTCGGACCATGGCGACATGGGCCAAGGGGACAGGCATGAACGATCACAGCGTATTCAACGCCACGGGCGTCGAGGTCGAGCAGGCTGACACGATGCCGCATTCGATCGAGGCCGAGCAGCAACTGCTGGGCGCGATCCTGACCAACAACGATGTCTACGACCGGGTCGCGGCCATCCTCGGCCCGCAGCATTTCTACGACCCGGTGCACCGCCGCATCTTCGAGATCGCCGCGGCGCGGATCGCCAAGAACAACCTCGCGTCCCCGGTGACGCTGAAGGCGTTCATGGAAGATGACGAGGGCCTCAAGGAACTGGGTGGACCGGCCTATCTGGCGCGCCTCGCCGGCGCCGCGGTCTCGAGTTTTGCCGTGCGCGACTACGCGCAGATGATCTACGATCTGGCGGTGCGCCGCGATCTTATCGGATTGGGCCGCGACATCTCGGCCCGCGCCACCAAGGTCGACGTGAAATCCGAGCCGCGCGAACAGATCGTGCAGGCCGAACAGGCGCTCTACAAGCTGGCCGAGCAGGGCCAGACCGAGGGCGGCTTCCAGTCGTTCCTGCGCGCCGTGACCGATGCGGTGAACGTGGCCAACGCCGCCTATCAGCGTGAGGGCGGTCTGGCTGGCGTCTCCACCGGCCTCATCGACATGGACAAGAAACTCGGCGGCCTGCACCCGTCGGACCTTCTGATCCTCGCCGGGCGCCCCTCGATGGGCAAAACCTCGCTGGCCACCAACATCGCCTTCAACATCGCCAAGGCCTACAAGAAGGGCACCCGCCACGATGGCACCGAGGGTGCGATCGAGGGGGGCGTCGTCGGCTTCTACTCGCTCGAAATGAGCGCCGAGCAGCTGGCCGCGCGTATCCTGTCGGAAGCCGCCGAAGTGCCCTCCGAGCAGATCCGCCGCGGCGACATGACCGAGACCGAGTTCCGCCGCTTCGTCGACGCGGCAAAGAGCCTCGAGGCCTGCCCGCTGTTCATCGACGACACGCCCGCCATCCCGATCGCCCAGCTTGCCGCCCGTGCGCGGCGGCTGAAGCGAACGCACGGCCTCGACGTGCTGATGGTCGACTACCTGCAGCTGGTGCGCGGCACCGCCGAAAACCGTGTCAACGAGATCGCCGAGATCTCGATGGGTCTCAAGGCCATTGCCAAGGAGCTCAACATCCCGGTGATCGCCCTGTCTCAGCTCTCGCGTCAGGTGGAAAGCCGTGACGACAAACGCCCGCAGCTGTCGGACCTGCGGGAATCGGGCTCGATCGAACAGGACGCCGACGTGGTGATGTTCGTGTTCCGCGAGGAGTATTACGTGGAGCGCGAGAAGCCCTCGGATGACCGGCTCGACGAAATGGCCGCCTGGCAGGAACGCATGGAGCGCCTGCACGGCAAGGCCGAGGTGATCATCGGCAAGCAGCGTCACGGCCCCATTGGCACGGTGGAACTGAGCTTCGAGGGCCGCTTCACCCGCTTCGGCAACCTCGTGCGTCCTTGGCAGAACGGCGAAGGCGACAACTTCTAAAGTCCGCTTCTTCCTCTTGGCCAAAATATCCCACGGGGGTGCGGGGGTGTGAAACCCCCGCAGGGCCTTGGCTCGCTACGCCCACTCTCCGGCCCGCCTGCCTGCCTGCCTGCCCGCGCCAGAGGCCCTGCCCCCACAGCAGGACCACCTCGCGCCCCACTTCGGCGCTTTCCCTCTTGACGCCCCCTGCCCGCGCGGCAATCAACGCGCCATGGCACAGGCACAGCTTACCATCGATCTCGATGCGATCCGCGCCAACTGGCGCGCCCTCGACGCCCTCTCCGATTGCGAGACCGGCGCCGTGGTCAAGGCAAACTCCTACGGTCTCGGCGCTGATCGCGTCGCGCCGATGCTGGCGCGCGAAGGCGCGCGGCGGTTCTTCGTCGCCACCTGCGAGGAAGGCGTGGTTCTGCGCCAGGCGCTTGGCGAGGGTCCCGAGATCAACGTCTTCGGCGGCCATATGGCGGGCGATGCGGCGCTTATCCGCGACGCGGCGCTGACCCCGATGATCAACTCCATCGAGCAGATGCTGCGCCACGCCGAAAGCCTTCCCGGCCATCCCTTCGGCGTCCAGCTCGACAGCGGCATGAACCGGCTTGGGCTCGAGGCTGACGAGTGGCTGGCCCTGCGCGACACGGCGATGAAGCAAAAGCCGCGGCTGATCATGTCGCATCTGGCCTGCGCCGACGAGCCGAACCACGGGATGAACGCCCATCAGCTGCGCAACTTCCGCGAAATGACCGAGGGGCTCGACGCGCCGCGCTCGCTGTCGGCCACGGGCGGCATCCTGCTGGGCAAGGACTATCATTTCGACGTCACCCGCCCCGGCATTGGTCTCTATGGCGGGCTGCCCTTCAAAGAGGCGCATCGCGTCGCCGCGCTGCACATCCCGGTGATCCAGACCCGCGAAGTACAGACCGGCGAGTCGGTGGGCTACGGCAACGCGTTTGTGGCGCGCTCGCCGATGAAGGTCGCGACAATCTCCGCCGGTTATGCCGACGGCCTGATCCGCGCGCTTGCGCCCAAGACCTATCTCTGGGCTGGCGAGACCCGCTGCAAGCTGCTGGGCCGCATCTCGATGGACCTGATCACCGTCGATGTGACCGCCGTCGAGCAGGTGCCCGAAACGCTGGAACTGCTCGGCCCGCATCAGACCGTCGACCATCTGGCGCGCCATATCGACACCATCGGCTACGAGATCCTCACCTCGCTCGGCAACCGCTACGCGCGGGTCTACCGCGGCGGATGAGCCTTGGCGCCGCCATCGCCGCGCCGGTGATCGCAGCGCTCGGCGCGCTTGGGCGCACGGTGCTGCGCGGGCTGGCCTCTGCCGGGCGGCTAACGCTCTTTGGTCTTTCGGCGCTCAGCCACATTCTGCGCCCGCCGTTCTATGGCCGCGAGGTGCTGCAGGCCCTGCTGCACATCGGCTGGCTGTCGCTGCCCGTGGTGGGCATGACGGCGATCTTCACTGGCGGCGCGCTGGCGCTGCAGATTTACTCCGGTGGCGCGCGCTTCAACGCCGAGGCGGTGGTGCCGCAGATCGTCGCCATCGGCATGGTGCGCGAATTGGGGCCGGTGCTGGTCGGGCTTATGATCGCCGCCCGCGTGACCTCTTCGATCGCCGCCGAGATCGCCACGATGAAAGTCACCGAGCAGATCGACGCGCTGGTCACCCTCTCCACCGATCCGATGAAATACCTCGTCGCGCCGCGCTTTCTGGCGGCGCTGCTGACCGTGCCGCTGCTGGTCGCGGTGGGCGATGTCATCGGCATCGCAGGCGGCTACGCGGTGGCCACAAGCTCGCTCGGCTTCACCCCGGTGGCCTACCTCAAGAACACGCTCGATTTCCTCGAGCCGCTGGATGTGCTCTCCTCGCTGGCCAAGGGCGCGGCCTTTGGCGGCATCGCCGCGCTTCTGGGGTGCTATTACGGCATGCATTCGGGCCGCGGCGCGCAGGGCGTTGGGCGCGCCACCAAATCTTCGGTCGAAGCGGCGGCAATCCTTATCCTCGCGGCGAACTTTTTGCTCACTGGGGTGTTCTTCTCGGCATGATCACTCTTCAGAACCTGCACAAGAGCTTTGACGGAACGCCCGTGCTGCGCGGCGTCGACCTGACTGTGCCCAAGGGAAGCTCGATGGTGATCATCGGCGGCTCGGGCACCGGCAAATCCGTGCTGCTCAAATGCATCCTTGGCCTCACTACCCCCGACAGCGGGCGTATCGAGGTGGCCGGGCAGGATGTCACCCAAGGGACCCGGGGCGCCCGCGACGCGCTGATGCCGCGCTTCGGGATGCTGTTTCAGGGCGCCGCGCTCTTCGACTCGCTGCCGGTCTGGCAGAACGTGGCCTTCCGCCTGCTGCGCGGCCCGCAGCGCCGCCCGCGGCGTGAGGCGCGAGAGATCGCCATCGCCAAGCTTGCCCGCGTCGGCCTCGGCCCCGAAGTCGCCGACCGCCTGCCCGCCGAACTGTCGGGCGGCATGCAAAAGCGCGTCGGCCTCGCCCGCGCCATCGCCGCCGACCCCGAGATCATCTTTTTCGACGAGCCGACCACGGGTCTCGATCCGATCATGGCCGGGGTGATCAACGCGTTGATCCGCGAGATCGTCACAGAGATGGGCGCCACCGCGCTGACCATCACCCATGACATGAGCTCGGTGCGCGCCATCGCCGATCAGGTCGCCATGCTGCATGCGGGCACCATCCACTGGAGCGGGCCGGTCAGCGAAATGGACGGTGCCACAGACCCTTACCTGCAGCAATTCATCCATGGCCGTGCCGACGGCCCGATCGAGGCCGTGCGATGAGCCTTTTCGAACCCACGCCGCTGCTGCTCTCCTTCATCCTGCTGAAAAGCTTTGGTTATCCCGCGGTTCTGGCGCTTCTGTCGCTGCTGCGCGCGCTGGTAGCCCGCGGCCCGGCGCAGCTTGCGGCCCTGCCCTCGCTGCTCATGGCCGCGCTGGTGCTCTACGCCGGTCTCGCGCCGGCGCTACAACTCACGCAAAATCCGCTCTACCCGCCGCTTTCGCGCGCGCTCGCCCTCGGTCAGGGGCTGCCCACCCTGCTGATCGCTTCGGCCCCGCTCGCGCTCAGCGCCTTTCTCGGCGGCCGCCGCTGGCGCTGGATCGATGGTCTGCACCTGCTGCTGGTCATCGGTCTGATCGCGCTCTGGCTTATCACCCGCTACATCTGAGGCCGCCCGGTCACACGGCAGCGTCCCGCCTGCGCCGTGATGCGATCTGGCACCGGGGGCACCGGGGTGCCAGATCGCCACGTCACAGCCGAAGCGGTCACCCTGCTGCTGCAGCCAGCCCCTGATCAAGGTCGGCAATAATATCCGCCACATCCTCGATGCCGATCGAGATACGCACCACATTGGGGGCCGCCCCGGCCTTCACCTGCTGCGCTTCGTCAAGCTGGCGGTGGGTGGTCGAGGCCGGGTGGATGATCAGGCTGCGCGTGTCGCCGAGATTGGCCACATGGCTCAGCAGCTTCAGGCTGTCCACCAGCTTGACGCAGGCGTCATAACCACCCTTGAGCGCCACGGTGAAAAGCGCGCCCGCGCCTTTGGGAACGATGCGCTGCGCCCGCTCATGCCAAGGTGAAGACGGCAGGCCCGCATAGGTCACCGCCTCGACGCGCGGGTCTTTTTCCAGCCATTCGGCCACCGCCTGCGCGTTCTTCACGTGCCGCTCCATGCGCAGGCCCAGCGTTTCGATCCCCATCAGCGTGTAATGCGCGCCCTGCGGGTTCATCGTCATGCCAAGGTCCCGCAGTCCCACCGCGATCGAGTGGAAGGTGAAGGCCATCGGCCCCAGCGCCGCATGAAAGGTCAGGCCGTGGTAGGCGGGCTCGGGCTGCGAGAGCGAAGGGAATTTGTCCGAGGCCGACCAGTCGAACTTGCCCGAATCCACCACGATCCCGCCGGTGACCGTGCCATTGCCCGTGAGGTATTTGGTCGCCGAATGCACCACCAGCGTCGCGCCATGCTCGATGGGTTTGCAGAGCCACGGAGTGGCGGTGGTGTTGTCGACGATCAGCGGAATACCCGCCTCCTCGGCGATCTTCGCCATGGCGCCAAGGTCAGTGACATAGCCGCCGGGGTTGGCGATGGTCTCGCAAAAGAGCGCGCGGGTGTTCTCGTCGATCGCCGCCTTCACGGCGTCCAGATCGTCGGTGTCGACAAAGGTCGCGGACCAGCCAAAGCGGCGGATGGTCAGGCTGAACTGCGTGATGGTGCCGCCATAAAGCCGCGAGGACGAGACGATGTTGCAGCCCGGCGCCATCAACGGAAACAGCGCCATGATCTGCGCCGCGTGACCAGACGAGCAGGCGATGCCGCCCGCGCCGCCTTCGAGCGCGGTGACACGGTTCGCCAGCGCCGAGACGGTGGGATTGGTCAGCCGCGAATAGATGTAGCCTACCTCTTCGAGATTGAAGAGACGCGCCGCGTGATCCGCGTCGCGGAACACATAGGATGTGCTCTGGTAGATCGGCACCTGCCGCGCGCCGGTGGCGGCGTCGGGCTCGGTGCCCGCGTGCACGGCAAGCGTGTCGAATCCGGGGGTTCTGTCTGTCATGAAAATGCTCCTCCTTACCTTGCGGCACGTTAGGCAAGCGGCGCGGCGGCGGCAATGACCGGGGTGACGCGCCGCCAAAGTCTTGGGTGTGAAGTTTTGCGGTTGGGGTGCCGCCCCGATTGGCGGCACCCCATGTTTCAGAGCCGGTTCAGCGCGGGCGCACCGCTGCCGAGCCAAGCGCGGTCGAAGCGCGCCCCGGCCTCCTGTGCCGCCTCCTGTGCAGCCCCCTGTGCGCCGCCGCGGCGGGCAATCTCGGCAAGCCCCCAGAGCGCCCAAGCGTTGCCGGGATGGCTGGCCAGCGCCGCGTTGAAAGCGTCCTGCGCGCCGTCGAAGTCACCCGCCTGCAGGCGAACCGCGCCCAACGTCTGGCTGACCGGGTAGTACCAATAGGGCGGCTCCATGTAGGCGATCGTGGCTTCGAGCGCGATGGCGGCCTCTAGGTGGTGCTCGGCGGAGGGCCAGTCTTGCTGCGCCTGCGCGATCCGTGCCTCGACGATGTGCTTGGCGATCTCCAGCACGTCATGCGCCGGGAGATACTGCTCTTCCAGCCCCGACAGGTCCGCCTCGGCGAGGATCGCCTCGATGGCCTTCTGCTCGGCAAGCGCACCTTCCAGATCGCCCTGCAAAGCCAAAGCCGTGCCGCGCGCATAGTGCCAGTGCCCCTTCACGAAGGGAAAGGCGTCGCCCGGATCGGGCAGCGCGAGGATCAC
This sequence comes from Salipiger sp. PrR002, assembly GCF_010500775.1. Taxonomy (NCBI): domain Bacteria; kingdom Pseudomonadati; phylum Pseudomonadota; class Alphaproteobacteria; order Rhodobacterales; family Roseobacteraceae; genus Salipiger; species Salipiger sp. PrR002. Next base: position 32,670 of record NZ_JAAGOU010000013.1, on the reverse strand, counting down.
CTCAGGCGCGCTGAACTGCGCATGCGCCGTATAGGGCGCGGTCTCGATCGCCTGAACCCATGCAAGATCGCGGGACACCTCGTCGGACGTCACCGCCGCCAGCTTTTCCGCGGCCGAAAGCGCCTCGTCCTTCAGCCCCGCCATCTGCGCCCCAACCAGCAGGAAGTGGACGTTATGCGGGTAGTAGCCATAGCGGTAGAGCGCACTGGCACCATCACCGGCAAGCCCGAGGTAGGTTTCATCCGCGTCGATCGCCGCCGTGTTGACCGCGATGGAATCCTCATAGCGCCAGATGCGGTTGTAGATATGCGCTGGCATGTGCACCAGATGACCCGCCATCGGCACGCTGCCGCGCAGCGCATCGGCGGCCCCTTCGGCGCGGGCCGGGTCGGCGGAGGCCTCCACCGCGTGGATGTAGAGATGCAGCGCCGCCGGATGCTCGGGGGCGAGCTCGATGGCCCGTTCGAGCGCCGCGAGGATCTCGGCCCCATTGCCTTTGGGCGTGACGCCATCGGCCTCCCAATAGTCCCAAGGCTGCATGTTCATCAGCGCGTCGGCGTGGATGACATGGATATTGGGGTCATTGGGAAAGCGGGCCGCCACCTCGCCCATCGCCTCGGCGAAGGCCTTGTTCATAAGGTCGCGGTCGCCGCCCTCGAAGGCGTAGCGAAGCACCAAGGCGCGGGCGAGTGCCATCTCCTTTTCGCTCACGGCGGTGTCGACCGCGGTCCAGGCCGCGTCGAAAGCGGGGCCGACGTTCTCGTCGTGCATCCCGTCGTTGAGGTTGGGCCCAAGCGCATAGGCCTCGGCCCAATGGCAGGCAAAGCAGCTGGGGTCGGCCTCTTGCGCGGCGCGGAACGCCTGCACCGCCGCCGCATGGTTGAACCCCCAAAGCAGCGCGATGCCCTGCTCGAAGGCAGCACGGGCCTGCGGCACCTGCGTGCCGGGATCGAAGCCGAAATCGCCGTAGCCCGCAGCAGCGGCAAGCGCCGCCGCCTCGGTGGGCGGAAGCTCGCGGGCGGCGTGATGGACGCCCGGTTTGAAAAGCTCGGTGCGGCGCTCGGTCTCATGGGCAAGCGCGGGATGGGTGAGTGCGGTGGAAAGGCCGAGGGCCATCAGGAAAGTGCAGCGAAAGGTCATGGGAGAAATCCATTTATCAGGAAGGTGCCGCTGCCGATTGCGTTCGGCAGCAGCGGGGATTGGGAAAATTTCCGGTCAGTAGGCGACGCCGCGATAGCGCCGCTGGCCCTCGGCCCCGGCAGGCGCGCCGGCCCGTGGTTCGCTGAGATAGGCGATGCCGCGATAGATCATCGGCACGCCAATCCGCTCTACGGCAAAGGACCGTTGGGCCGGGTGATAGGCAACGCCGCGATAGCGCAGCGCGTGCCCCTTGGGCTTGTGATCGGAAGCGGGCATGGCCTGCCCGGAAATCGAAAACGGTGACATGGCAAAGGTCATGAAAATCATCCTTTGAGATCTGGTGGTTGAAAATTGAGCCTTGGGTGAAAATCACTTGGCCGGGGGAATCCCGGCGCGGGTCTTGAAAAGTGTCTGTCTGTGCCGCGCCCCAAATCGGGGCGAAGCGGTGCTTCTGCCGCCCATGGCGGGCGGCAGAAAGGATCAGGCCGCGCGGGTCGGCACGCAGCAGTCGGCCATCGCCTCGACGTGCCGGTGGTCGGTGCCGCAGCAGCCGCCCATCACCGCAAGGTTCGGCAGCAGTCGCCGCAGCCGGGCGTAATCGCGGCCCAGCTCGTCCGGGTTGCCGGGGTCGAGCTCTTCAGCCTCGTCCAGTTCGGCGTGGCTGAGCCGCGAGGCGTTGGCGCGAATGCCGCCGATCCGCTTCAGCCAGCCGGAACCGGCCTCGAGCGCATCGCGGAAATGGTCCGGATGGGCGCAATTGACCATGAAGTAGGCGGCGGCCCCTCCGGTCTCGGCGTCGGTCTGCGCGATGGCAGCGCCAAGCTCGGTACCGTCGGGCAGGCGCCCGTCGGTCTCGACCGTATAGGCGACCACCACTGGCAGCCCCGCCTTCACGGCGGCCCGGATGACGCCGACGCCCTCGGCCACGGTGGACAGCGTGAAAGCGCTGACCATGTCCGCATCGGTGTCGGCGAACCAGCCGATCTGCTCGGCGTGATAGGCCTCGGCCTCATCGGCAGTCATCGCGGTGTCGGGCCGGTAGCCATCGCCGCGCGGACCGAGGTTGCCAGAGATCACCACCGGATGGACGCTGCTGGCGGTCGCCCGCAGGTCCGACAGGAAGCTGATCGCCGCGTGGTTGATGCGGGCCAGATCCTCGGGACCATGCCCAAGTTCGGCGCCCCAGTCCCGGCTCGCGCGCCAGGTCGGCGCCTCGAGCACGAAGCCGGTGCCGTGATCCGCCGCGATGGCCAGATGGCGGCGGTAATAGCGCGCCAGAACCTCGCGCCCCTCGGCGCTCTCCATCAGCGGATAAGCGGCGAAGGCGGGCAGATCGAGGCCCTCAAGAAAGATAAGGGTCGTCTCCAGCCCCGAGTCGGTCAGCAGAAGCTCGCCGCTCAATTGCGGCAGATTGTTGCGATAAGAAGTCATCTGGATCACCATGGAAATGGGTGGTGTATTGCAAGCCGCGTGCCCGGATCAACGGAATGAATGTCCGACAGGCCGAGATCGGTGCGGATGTGGCGGGATAGCTCGTGCGGTGCGATCGGCGGGCGAGCCCGACGGACCCGCCATCCCGACCAGAATGGTTTTTTGAAAAGTTGCATGGGTCGTTTCACCTTGTTTCGGGTCGTGGGGGCTTTCTCTCCTATTGCCGTGAAACGCTGCGGAGGCTGGGCGTGAAAGGCGCGTGAAACCATGGAGCTTTGGCTCGAGTGCCTTGGGGGCCTCGCTTTGTCCCGCGACGGCACACCGATAGCGCTGAGTGCGCGAAAGGCCCGGATGCTGCTCGGTCTGCTCGCCGCTGCGCGCCGCCGGAGCATGTCGCGGGCCCGGCTCGCTGCGCTGCTATGGGAAACCAGCGACGCCGAGCAGGCGCGGGTCAGTCTGCGGCAAGCGTCTGCGCAGATCCGTCGCGCCTGTGGCGAGGGCTGGATCGAGGCCGAAGGCGACGACCTGCGACTTGGCACCGCGGTCTCCACCGACCTCGATGCATTTCACGCGGCGCTTGCGCGCAACGACGCCGCCGAAGCGGTGCGGCTTTATCGCGGCCCCTTCCTTGATGGGCACGACGGTGTCTCGCCCGATCTCGAACAGGCGCTTTCTGCCGAGCGCGCCAGACTGTCCAGCCTTGCCTGCGAGACGCTCGCGCGCGAGCTCGAGCGGGTCGAGGACAGCGCCGGAGCGTCGACATTGGCGCATCGCCTGCTCGGCCTCGATCCGCTCAACGAGCTCGCCCATCGCCGCCTGATGCGGATCGACGCTGCCAATGGGATGCGCGGCGCGGCGCGAGCACGCTTTGAGGCACTCGAGACCGCGCTGGCACGAGACCTCGGCACCGCGCCCGAGCCGGAAACGCGGGCTCTCTTCGACCGGATCCGCCGCGGCTCTGGCGGCGCATCAGCTCCGGCTGCGGCGATAGAGAGCGACGCAGCGCCGGAGGTTGCACCGGCGTATCTGTTGCTCGGGCTCGAGATGGAGCCCATGCCGGATCACACGGTGCTGCACCGCGCAGCCCTTGCGGCAGGAGCAGAGGAGCATTCCTCAGGACCCGGAGAAATCGCCTTCCTCTTCTCCGGGCAGGAACTGCGCCCGGTGTCCAACGTCGCATTGGAACTGGCCGCGGCAGCGGACGGGAGCATGGCCTTCGGGCTGGTCGATGTCACCGGCGCCGACGCGGTGCCGACCCGCTGCATCGTCGACGCCCGGCGCATCGCCGCGCTTGCCGAACCCGGACAGGTCCTTCTCGCCAGAGACCTCGCCACACGCCTCGGGCTTGCCGCCGCGCCGGACCAGCGCGCGGTGCACCTTCAGGCCGGGGCCGCACCCCAGCGTCCGCAGCTTCCGATGATTGGCCGCGCGCTTGAACTGGCTCAGGCCGAAGCGGCGATCGGCGCCGCCGCAGACATGAGAACCAGCCTCGTCGTCCATATCTCGGGCGAGGCCGGGATCGGCAAGAGCCGCCTCGCGACCGAAATCCTGCACCGCGCCGGGCGCTCTGGGCGCGCGACGGTCGAGATCGGTTTTGATGCGTTTTCCCCCGGCGAGCGCCATCCGGCGCAACGTCTGGCGTCGAGTTTGCCCAAAACCCCCGGACCGAGGCCCGATGCAACAGCGGTGGAACGGGCGGTGCTTGCATGGCTGACCGATCCAGAGATCGCCCCGGATGCGGCGCTTCGGATGAGCGCGCTCGATCCTGAAACCCAGCAGCGCCTGATCCTCGACGTGCTCTCGGAGGCGTTCAGGCAGGCGGCAAGCGACGCCGCGCTGATCGTGCTGATCGAGGATTGCCACTGGAGCCCGCTGGGCGCGGGCGATTTCATTCTCGAACTGCTCGGCCGTCTTCAGGAGAGCCCGGTGATCTTTCTGCTCACCGAGCGCCCGCATGAGGGCAGTCTTGACCACCGGCTCTCGGCGCGCGCGCAGGCAGGCGTCGTGCGCATCGCGCTCTCGCCTCTGCCGCAGACCGCGGCGCGCGAACTGGTGCAAGCGATCGCTCCCGGACACAGCATCCCCAATGACACCGTCGCCCACGCGGGCGGGCACCCGCTGTTTCTGATCCGGCTGCTCGAAGCCAAATGGTCCGCCGGAGCCTTGCCTCAGTCGGTGGCGGAACTGGTGCAGGAACAGATCGAACGCCTGCCGGAAGACGAGCGCGCGGCCTTGCGCCGGGCGTCGATCCTCGGCGTCAGGTTTTCGTCCAGCGATTGCGCCGCGATCTTTCCCGAACTTCCGCGCCCGCGTCCGAACGGCGACCTGCTGCACCCGGCGGATCTGGGGCTCGCCTTCGGGCATGACCTCGTGCACCGGGCAATCTACGAATCCGTCCCCGAACCGCTTCGGAAAGAGTGGCACGCCCGCGCCGCCAGCCATTTCCGAGAGACCGACCCGATCCGCTGGGCGGACCATGCGCTGAAGACCGACAGCGACGCCGAGGCCTGCCGCGCCGCCGCCGCGGCTGCGAACGCGATGATTGCCGCCCGGCGGTTTTCGGCGGCGCTGCCCTATGTCGAGGCGGGCCTTGCGCGCGGGGGAGAGCCGGAAGCCGTGGCGGAACTGCACTCGTGCCGCGCCGGGCTGCGGCGGATCCGGGGCGACATGGCAGGCGCGCTCGATGACTACCGGGCCGCCCACGCCAGCGCGACCCGCGCCGAAACGCGCGCCGCCATGCTCTGCCGTCAGGCGCTGGTGCTGCACAGGATGGACCGCGGCACCGAGGCCGACCGGGCTCTGGACGCCGCCGAAGAGATTGCCGACAGCATTGGCCTCAGCGGCCTCGGGCGGGCAGAGATCCACGAGCAGCGCGGCAACCGGGCCTTCGTTCTTGGCGACCTTGCGGTCTGCATGGCCCAGCACCGGGCCTCGCTGGCCGCCGCAGAGGCGACCGGCGATCCGCGCGGCATCGCCCGCGGCCATGGCGGCATCGGCGATGCCGCCTATGCGGCGGGCCGGTTCGCCACCGCCTTCCACCATTTCTCGCGCGCGGTCGAAAAGGCCGAGGAGGCCGGTCTGGGGCTGGTCCGCGAAGAATATCTCTTCATGCGGGCCTTTTCGCTGTTCTTCGCCGAGCCGGGACCGCGCGCGCATCTGCTGGTCGATATCGCCGTCGACAGCGCCATGCAGTGCGGTGCGGCCCGGACCGAGATGATCGGACGCGAAGTCCGCGCCGAGATGCGGCTGGCGAATGCCGATCTGCGCGGGCTCGAGGAGGATCTGGAGGCCATCACAAAACTCGCCAGTGCGCGCGGCGAGAGCCGGTTTTCGAAGGATGTCGAGACGCTCTATGCCTTTGTCGCCTTGCGTCGCGGCGACATGGGCGCGGCACGGGCAAGGCTCGAGCCACTGCTGCTCGGTGCCGGAACGGACGCCTATGTCGGCGGGACGATCTTTGGCTTGGCTGTTCTTGCGGCCAAGGATAGCCCACAAAGAGATCAGGCGATCGCGGATGGGCTGGCCTGCATCGCGCGGGGCTCATTGGCCCATGCGGTCATCTGGTTTCACGCCTGCGTGCTGGAACGGGCTATGCTTGACGGCGACACCGATCTCGCCAAGCGGCATGTCGATCTGCTTGAAACCTTCACGAGGGACGAGCCCATCGGCCTTGTGTCCCATATGATCCGTGCCGCCGAACTGGGCCTTCGCTCTGCCGCAGAGGCCGAACGGCGCGCGTTGGAAAGCGCCCTCAGAGACGCCTGCCTCGCTGATTTTGTCAGGGCCTTTATGCCGCGGCAGGGCTAGAGCCTGCCCGTCGGGAGGCGATCAGGCCCGACCGCAAGGACACCGCTTCAAGGATCAGAGAGAACCGCCGCAACAGGCCACCGAGCGAACCGCTCGATATTCATGGCCTTCCTCTGTAGTCTTGGCGCGTCCGGCCCGCGTGGCCGCCGCGGCGGGCTGGCCCCAGTTGCCGGGCAACGCGGTGCTTTTCGTCCTCTGTCACCCGATCGGTCATGCTGAAATACGCAAATCTCGCGCTCTTCGTCCTTTACCCCATCGCCTGGACCGCGCCGCTGATGCGCGCCGGGCTGCTGCCGCTCTTCAGCCTGTCGGAAATCAGCGTGCTGTCGGGCATCGCGGCGCTCTGGCGCAGCGACATCTTTCTTGCGCTGGTGGTGGTGGTCTTTGCGCTGGTCGCGCCGATGCTGAAACTGGGCGGCCTCGCGCTGATCCAATTCGGCCGCCTGCCCCGAAAGCATCTGCCGCTGATCAATGCTTTGGGCAAGCTGGCCATGGCCGACATCTTTCTGGTGGCGGTCTATGTGACGCTGATCAAGGGCATGGGCGTGGGACGGATCGAGACCGGCTGGGGCCTCTATCTCTTCACATTCTGTGTGCTCGCATCGCTGGCGATCGGGCTCTGCGAGGGCCGCAAACCGGCCCTGAAAGGGCCTTCAAACGCCTCCGAGTGAGAAAATCCGAAAATTTTTTCGCGCCCAATCCGATAAAAAAAGTCGGGCTAAATTCACCTAAAAAACTGCATGAAACATGCCTTTTAGAGGCCTGAACCGCAAAGTTTTTTGGGAACAATTGCAATTCTGCCACTTGGATTGTTCGCCCTGCGGCCCGACATCTCATTAAAGTTAACTTTTTTCTCTCCTTTCGGTACACTCGACCTATTCTAATCACAAACGGTTCATTCTTTGGCTTTTTCTTGGGAGTCCCCGCATGGTGTCCCAACTTCGCGACGCAGGTCTTGCCCTGCACTACATCCTGCAAAGGCTGGCGTTCATCACTGTGGGTGTTGTCGGTCTTGCTCTACTCATCTGGACAGGTGCCGCTCTGGCCGGGCTCGCGCCATGGCTTGAGATCGATCTCAGTCTCGGCGGTCAACCGGTTGAGAACGCGGGGCTCTGGGTCCAATGCACACTTGCTGGTATTGCCCTCGTCCTGATGTCCTTTTTGCCCAACGCGGCGCATGTGATGGCGCTGGAGCGCTCGCACCGGTCGTTCCAGATCGGCATGCGCGATATCGCCCGCGCCTATACGATGTCGCATCGCGCCGACCGGGAGGGGGCGTTCAAGCTTCAGTCCGAATTCGATTCGGTGCGGGAGCGCATCGCGTATCTGCGCGATCACCCCGATCTGGCCGAGCTCGAGCCTTCGGTGCTCGAGGTGGCGGCGCAGATGAGCCATGTCTCGCGCGATCTTGCCCGCACCTATTCAGACCGTAACGTCGAGCGCGCAAAGGACTTTCTCATCGCGCGGCAGCAAGAGGTCGAGGATTTCAACCAGCGCATCGAGAAGGCCAAGGCCGCTGCCGTCGAGATTCGACGCTGGCACGACCGGCTGGAGATGGACGAGTCGATCGCGCAGGCGCAGCTGGCGCGGCTGGTGGACGAGCTTGAAGACATCCTGCCCGAGATCCTGCCCGAAGCGACCGTCAGCCTTGACGGCCCTGCCCCCGAAGAGATCGAGGCCCCGCAGCCCGATCGCGTCGTGACGCTGCCGCGCGCAGCGGAATGATCTTTGCCGGCGGGGGCGACGCCCCCGCCGGACCACGGCCCCTCACTTCAAAGTCGCGAATAAAGCAGGGGGCGCTGCCCCCTCTGCGGCTGCGCCGCATTCAGCCCCGGCGTATTTTCAAAGAGAAGAAGACCTTGGCCCCACTCGCTCAAGCGCGCGCCAGCGCTTGCGCAAGACGCGCCGAAGGGGCAGAACCCGGCCATGGCCAAAGCATCCCCGAATTTCGTCTGTCAGTCCTGCGGCAACATCACCTCGAAATGGTCGGGGCGGTGCGATGCCTGCGGAGAATGGAACACCATCACCGAAGAGGTGCCGCTGTCGCAGGGCCCCTCGGGCAAGGCGCTTGGCGCAACGCGGGGCCGCAAGGTGGCGCTCTCGGATCTCGCCACCACCGAGGCGGCGCCGCCGCGCACCGCCTCGAAGATCGACGAGCTTGACCGGGTGCTCGGCGGCGGGCTGGTGCCGGGCTCGGCCATTCTGGTGGGCGGCGATCCGGGCATCGGCAAATCCACCCTGCTGCTGCAGGCGGCTGCGGCCTTTGCCCGCGCCGGACAAAAGGTGATCTACGCCTCGGGCGAGGAAGCGCGCGCGCAGGTGCGCATGCGCGCCCAGCGTCTGGGGCTCGGCGAGGCGCCGGTGCAACTGGCCGCCGAGACCAACCTGCGCGACATTCTCACCACGCTGGAGGCGGAAAAGCCCGGCCTCGTGATCGTCGACTCGATCCAGACCATGTGGGTGGACAATGTCGCATCAGCGCCCGGTTCGGTGGCGCAGGTGCGCGCCGCCGCGCATGAGCTGACCACCTTCGCCAAGCGCCATGGCACCTCGGTGATCATGGTCGGCCATGTCACCAAGGATGGGCAGATCGCCGGGCCGCGGGTGGTCGAGCATATGGTCGATACGGTGCTCTATTTCGAAGGCGAGCGTGGCCACCAGTTCCGCATCCTGCGCTCGGTGAAGAACCGTTTCGGCCCGGCTGATGAGATCGGCGTCTTCGAGATGACCGGCGGCGGGCTGGCCGAAGTGCTCAACCCCTCGGCGCTGTTTCTGTCGGAGCGCGGCACCCCGGCCCCCGGCTCGGTGGTGTTCTCCGGCATCGAGGGCACCCGCCCGGTGCTGGTGGAGTTTCAGGCGCTGGTCGCCCCCACCCCGCAATCACAGCCGCGGCGCTCGGTGGTCGGCTGGGACGGCGGGCGGCTGGCGATGATCCTCGCGGTGCTCGAAGCGCGCTGCGGCATCCCCTTTGCCGGGCTCGACGTCTATCTCAACGTCGCGGGCGGCATGAAGATCAACGAGCCAGCGGCGGATCTTGCCGTTGCGGCCGCGCTGCTTTCCGCTCGCGAGGATATTGCGGTGCCCCCGGAAACCGTTGTTTTCGGGGAAATCAGCCTCTCTGGCGCCCTGCGCCCGGTCGGCCAGACCGAAAACAGGTTGAAAGAGGCGCAAAAACTTGGTTTTTCCAACGCGATCCTGCCAAAAGGCGGAAAGGCCACGGGCAAGAGCGGCATGTCGCTCAGTCAGATGCCCGATCTGGTCACGCTGGTGGGAGAGGTGTTCGGCGCCGGATAAGGCGCGGCACCGATCAGATTTTACAAGACGAGGGGCGCGAGGCGCATGGACGGATTCACTATCATCGACGGGGTGGTCGCGCTCGTCATCGTGCTGTCGGCACTGCTCGCCTACTCGCGCGGGCTGGTGCGTGAGGCACTGGCGATCCTCGGCTGGATCGTCGCGGCGATCCTTGCCTTCATCTTCGCACCGCAGGTGCAGCCGCTGGTCAAGGAAATCCCGGTTCTGGGCGATTTCCTCGCAGACAGCTGCGAGCTTTCGATCATCGCGGCCTTTGCCGCGGTCTTTGCGCTGGCGCTGGTGATCGTCTCGCTCTTCACCCCGGTGTTCTCGAGCCTCGTGCAGCGCTCGGCGCTCGGCGGGCTGGATCAGGGGCTTGGTTTTCTCTTCGGCGTGGCGCGCGGCGTGCTGCTCGTGGCGATCGCCTTCTTCGTCTACGACACGGTGATCACCTCGCAGGACATCCCCATGGTCGACGACTCGCGCTCGGCTGCGGTGTTCTCGCAGTTCACCGACCGCATCGAAGAGCAGAACCCCGAGGCGGCGCTTGGCTGGATCACCCTGCAGTATGAGCAACTGGTGGGCATCTGCGAAGCCCCGGCAGGCAGCGACGCCTGAGCCGCAGGCCCTTCGCGGGGCGGCGCTGGGATCAAGACCACATGACGAACATGGCCGCGCTTTCGGGCGCGGCTTTTTTCTTGCCCGGCGCCCTGTACGGCGATCTGCTTGCTGTGAGGCGTGGCGAAAGGGGCACGCTTGACGCTACGATCACTAAGTCGCGCACAAGTGTTAGCGCCCCCCTTGCCTTGCCGCGGCGCGGCGTGCATATGCGAAGCTTCCGTGACACAGGCCCCTCATGCCAGTATGAGAGGGCTGTCCCCAGCCTAATTGGATTCGGAGCTGCCCTTGTCCGATCGCCAGATGCCCCCCGCTCATCCCTTTGATTTCGACGCCGTCGATGCCGACAAGCTGCACGAAGAGTGCGGCGTGTTCGGGGTCAACGGGGTCACCGACGCGGCGAACTTCGTCGCCCTCGGCCTGCACGCGCTGCAGCACCGGGGACAGGAAGCCGGCGGGATCGTCTCTTACGCCCCCGAACACGGGTTCAACTCGGCCCGCCGCTTCGGCTACGTGCGTGACAACTTCACCCGCGCCTCGCTGATGGAAACGCTGCCCGGTCAGCTTGCCATCGGTCACGTCCGCTACTCGACCGCCGGCTCGAAAGGCGCGGCGATCCGCGACGTTCAGCCGTTCTTTGGTGAGTTTTCCATGGGCGGTGCCGCCATCGCCCACAACGGCAACATCACCAATGCCGACGCGCTGCGCCGCGAGCTGATCGAGCGCGGCTCGATCTTCCAAAGCTCGTCGGACAGCGAATGCATCATCCACCTGATGGCGCGCTCGCTGCAACGCGACATCCCGGCCCGGATGGAAGACGCGCTGCGCCGCGTCGAGGGGGCCTTCTCGGTGGTCGCCATGACCCGCACCAAGCTGATCGGTGTGCGTGACCCGCTGGGCGTGCGCCCGCTGGTGCTCGGCAAGGTCGGCGACGACGGCTATGTGCTCAGCTCCGAGACCTGCGCGCTCGACATCATCGGCGCCGAATTCGTGCGCGAGATCGAACCGGGCGAGATGGTCGTGATCTCGGGCGGCAAGGTCGAAAGCCGCCGTCCGTTCCGCGCGCAGCCCTCGAAGTTCTGCATCTTCGAGCATGTGTATTTCTCGCGCCCCGACTCGATCATCGGTGGCCGCTCGGTCTATGAGACCCGCCGCCAGATCGGCGTGGAGCTTGCCCGCGAAGCGCCGGTCGAGGCGGACCTCGTCTGCCCCGTGCCCGACAGCGGCACCCCGGCGGCGATCGGCTTTGCCCATGAGAGCGGCATCCCCTACGGCATGGGGATCATCCGCAACCAGTACATGGGCCGGACCTTCATCGAGCCGACCGAGCAGATCCGCAACATGGGCGTGCGCCTGAAGCTCAACGTCAACCGCGCGCTCATTCAGGGCAAGCGGGTGATCCTGGTCGACGACTCGGTGGTGCGCGGCACCACCTCGCGCAAGATCAAGGAAATGATCCTCGATGCGGGCGCCGCCGAGGTGCACTTCCGCATCGCCTCGCCGCCCACCGCGTGGCCCTGCTTCTATGGCGTGGACACGCCGCAGCGCGAAAAGCTGCTGGCCGCCACAATGTCGGAAGAAGAGATGCGCGAGCATCTGGGTGTCGACAGCCTCAAGTTCATCTCGCTCGATGGTCTCTACCGCGCCGTCGGTGCCAGCGAGGAAGGCCGCAACAACAAGTGCCCGCAGTATTGCGACGCTTGCTTCTCGGGCGAATACCCGGTCGAGCCTGCGGACATGATCGAGAAGGGCTTCAAGCTCAAGACCGCAGCGGAATGACGCGCCGGCTGCGCGCCCTTTCGCCGGGGCGCCAGCCGTTTTCCGCATATGACGCGACGTGACAAGCACCCCACGGGGACGTGACCACACGTCCCCCTTTTTATGCCCGTCGAGCTTCTTTAATTGGCTGCATCCCCCGCAGTTCAAAGAGGAGAGAAGGCCATGGCAAATTCCACCCCAGCCAATGTCGCGTCCAACGCGACGACCAAGGCGCCGCTGCCACGTGGCCTTGCCCTTCTCGGCGTGCGCAGCGCCGGACGTGCGCCCCGTGCCTTGGTGCGCCTCGCCAGCGGGCGGGTGGTGATCGTAGGTGTCGGCTCGCGCATTGGCCGCCAGAAAGTGGTCGCCATCGACGCGGACCGCATCGCCCTCTCCAGCGGCGATGCCGCGCAGTGGCTCGAGATCCCCTGACCGACACGGACTTGCGGGGGCTTGCGGGGGCTTGCGGGCAACCGCATGACCCCGCGCGGCAATTGACATTCCCGCGCCGCGCAGAGAAAGAACGGGCATGAGTGAACAGATCGCCCTTGTCACCGGTGCCTCGCGCGGGCTGGGTTTTGCCCTCGCCGAAGCCCTTGCACCCGCCTACCACGTGGTCGCTGTCGGTCGTACGATCGGCGGGCTCGAAGATCTTGATGACCGGATCAAGGCCCGCGGTGGCTCTGCCACGCTGGCGCCGATGGACATCACCAAGACCGACGCCATGGCGCAGCTGTGTCGCTCGATCTGGGACCGCTGGGGCGGCGCGGCGCTTTGGCTGCACACCGCCGTTCACGCGGCACCGCTGACCCCGGCCAGCCATCTCGACGCCAAGGATCTGGAGAAATCCATCGCCACCAACCTCACGGCGACCGGCGTGCTGATCCCCTTCGTCGCGCCGCTGCTGGGCGAGGCTGGACGCGCGGTGTTCTTCGAAGACGACCACGCGGGCGAGAAGTTCTACGGCTCTTACGGCACCACCAAGGGCGCGCAGATCGCGCTGGCCCGCAGCTGGCAGGCGGAAAGCGCCAAGATCGGCCCGAAGGTGGATATCGTGCAGCCGCTGCCGATGAACACCGCCACCCGCATGCGCTTCCACCCCGGCGAGGACAAAGAGGCGCTGGCCTCTCCCTATGCCGAAGCGGCGCGGCTGCTGTCGGATCTGGGCATTCTCTAAGCCGTCAAAGCTGAGACCAGTGGCCTAAGCGGGCGCATCCACAGCGCCCCTCGGCCCTGCGCCCATTGCCTTGCCAAGAGGCGCGCTTCGCTACTTCTGAGACACACCTGAGACCGGATCGCATCAGCGCCGCTTTGCGGCTGCGCTGCGCCTTGCCCCGCCGCAGGCCATTCCCTATGCAAGTCCCATAACAGGGACCCAATCCATGCGCATTCTCATCACCAATGACGACGGCATCAACGCTCCGGGCCTCGCCGTTCTGCAGGCCCTCGCCGAAGAGGTTGCCGGGCCCGAGGGCGAGGTCTGGACCGTCGCCCCGGCCTTCGAGCAGTCGGGCGTCGCCCATTGCATCAGCTACACCCATCCGATGATGATCGCGCAGATGGGTCCGCGCAGCTGGGCCGCCGAGGGCAGCCCTGCCGACTGCGTGCTTGCCGGTCTGCATGATGTGATGAAGGACTGCCCGCCCGATCTGGTGCTTTCGGGGGTCAACCGCGGCAACAACTCGGCAGAGAACGCGCTCTATTCCGGCACTCTGGGTGGCGCCATGGAAGGCGCACTGCAGGGGCTGCCGTCGATCGCCCTGTCGCAATACCTCGGGCCGCGCACCCGCGAGCTGGAAAACCCCTTCGAAGGCGCTGCCACCCATGGCGCCGAGGTGGTCCGCCGTATCCTTGCCTCGGGCACGAAATCCGATGGCGACTACCGGCTGTTCTGGAACGTCAACTTCCCGCCCTGCCCCGCCGCCGAAGTTCTGGGCACCCGCGTCGTGCCGCAGGGCCGCCGGGCTGGCACCAACTACGCGGTAGAGCCGCATATGTCGCCTTCGGGGCGGCGCTTCCTGTGGATACGGGGCGGCGACCAGCGCCAGCCCGCGCCCGCGGGCACCGATGCCGCCGCCAACCTCGAAAGCTATATCTCGGTCACGCCCATGCGCGCCGACCTCACCGCCCATGACGCACTTGCGGGGCTGGAGGATGCCTTCGCATGAGTTTCGACGCAGAAGCCAAGATGCAGCTCCTCTTTGCCCTGCGCTCGCGCGGGGTCACCGACAGCCTCGTGCTCGAGGCGATGGAAAAGATCGACCGCGGGCTCTTCGTGAAGGGCTATTTCACCGACCGCGCCTATGAGGACATGCCGCTGCCCATTCCCTGCGGGCAGACCATCTCGCAGCCCTCGGTCGTCGGGCTGATGACCCAGGCGCTGAACGTGTCGAACCGCGACAAGGTGCTCGAAGTGGGGACCGGCTCTGGCTATCAGGCCGCGATCCTCAGCCAGCTGGCCCGGCGCGTCTATACCGTGGACCGTCATCGCAGGTTGGTGGTCGAGGCGCGCAAGGTCTTTGACGCGCTCGATCTGTCGAACATCACCGCCTTCACCGCCGACGGCAGCTTTGGCCTGCAGGACCAAGCGCCCTTTGATCGCATCCTGGTGACCGCCGCCGCCGAGGACCCTCCCGGCCCGCTCTTGGCCCAGCTGCGGATTGGCGGTATCATGGTCTTGCCCGTGGGGCAGTCCGACACCGTGCAACACCTCATCCGGGTGACGCGCACGGAACAGGGCTTTGACTATGACGAGCTGCGCCCCGTGCGCTTCGTGCCGCTGGTGGAAGGTCTGGCCAGAGAGAGCTGACCGCCACCCGAAGCAGATTTACGAGACGCCCCGGGACAAGGGGCGCAGTTGAGGATCGAGACAGATGGACGACAGCCTCCGCAATTCCGCCGCCCGCCTCGCCGGGCCGCTGGCCGCAGCCGCCCTGCTGGCGGCCTGCTCGGGTCCGCTCGACTATGACATGCGCGGCCGCATGGGTGGCACGGTGGACACCTCGCAGGCGGCGCTCGCCGCCAGCACCGCCGACCGCCCCGCGCCCGACGCCCGCGGCGTGATCTCCTACCCCAACTATCAGGTGGCCGTGGCCCGCCGCGGCGACAGTGTCGCCGCCATCGCCAGCCGCGTCGGCCTGCCCGCGGGCGAGCTTGCGCGCTACAACGGCATGCAGGCGGACGATGTGCTGCGCGACGGCGAGGTGCTCGCCCTGCCGCGCCGCGTGGCCGAGCCCACCGGTGGCAACGTCGATATCGCCACACTGGCCGGGAACGCCATCGACAGCGCCCCCACCACGACGCCGTCGCGCGCCACCACCGTCACCTCCTCGACGCTGGCCCCCGCGCCCACCGGCAGCACCGCAGCCACCGGTACCGAGCCGATCCGCCACAAGGTGCAGCGCGGCGAGACCGCCTATACCATCGCCCGTCTCTACGGTGTGACGCCGAAGTCGCTGGGCGAATGGAACGGGCTCGACGCCAATTTCACCCTGCGCGAAGGCCAGTATCTGCTGATCCCCGTGGTCGAGGAACAGGGCACCCGCGCCGAGCGCGTGACCGTCTCGCCGGGGAGCGGCTCGCCGACGCCGCAGCCGCCCTCTGCCAGCCAGCCGCTGCCGCAGGACGAGCCCTCGCGCGCGGTGCAGACCGCCAGCGCCGCAAGCACCCCCGCCAAGCCGGTCGCCGACATCGGGCAAGCCGCCGCGACCAGTTCCAACGCGGTGATGGCGATGCCGGTGAACGGCTCGATCGTGCGCGAGTATTCGAAGGGCAAGAACGAGGGGATCGACATCTCGGCCCCAGCGGGCAGCGCCGTGAAGGCCGCAGCCAGCGGCACCGTCGCGGCGATCACCCGCAACACCGAGAACGTGCAGATCGTGGTCATCCGTCACGCCGACGAGCTGCTGTCGATCTACACCCATCTCGACGGGCTGCAGGTCAAGAAAGGCGATGCGGTGAGCCGTGGCCAGACCATCGGCTCGGTCCGCGCCGCCGACCCCGCCTTCCTGCACTTCGAGGTTCGCAAGGGGTTCGACAGCGTCGATCCGATGACCTACCTGCGCTGAGCGCCGCCTGAGCCCAGCCTGAGCCCAGACCCACCCAAAGCAAAAGGCCCGGCAATCGCCGGGCCTTTTTCCTTGTCGCCTTGGGCGCGTGGCCTGCTCAGGCCAGCGTCACGGAAACCTCGCCCAGCCCCTCGATACGGCCCGACACCTCGGTCCCGGCAGGGAAATAGGGCAGCCCGCAGAGCGAGCCGGTGATCACCACCTGCCCCGGCTGCAGACCGCCGCAGTGATCGCCCAGCACCTCGCAGAGCAGCCCGAGGTTGGCCAGCGCCGAACCTCCGGGCACCGTCGCCTCGCCGTCCAGCAGGCGCGTCTCGCCCGCATCGCACCACCCCGCCACGGTGCCAAAATCGCTGCCGTCCCAATCTTCGAGTCGCGGACCGAGCACCATGCCCGCGTTGATCTGCATATCCGCCAGCTTCAGCGCCGGATCGGAGGCCGCTTCGCCCTCAAGACGGGTGTCCACCAGTTCGATCACCACGCGCGGCGCGAAATACTCTTGCACCGGCTCGGGCAGGCCCGCGGCGGGCAGCGGCTTTAAAAGCTCGAAGCCCACTTCCAGCTCGATGCCCAGCTGATCGCGGGTCTTCGCCACCCCGCCGCTGGCCACCACATCGGCTGCAGCAATAGGTGCCACGGTGGGAGCAAGCGCGCCCGTCCCGGCCCCGACCTTGAACCCTGCGACTGCGCCGCGCGCCTCGGAGACGGCCTGCTGCACGGCAAGACATTCGGCACGGTCACGCGGCAGCGCCATGCCGGTCTCGGGCACGAACCGCTGCCCGGAGGCGTGAGATTGCTGCAGTGCGGCGGCAAAGGCGGTGATCTGGGGGGCTTCGGACAAGGCAGGCGCTCCTGTGGGCATGGGTCTGTGTCATGCGGCCCTGCTGCTGCGGTCCGCTTGAAGCTGGCTTAGACCATTCCCAAAGGGCAGCCAAGCGCCGGCGAATCCTTGCCGGTATGGCCGGCGCAGTTGCGGGAACCCGCAGGTCATTTGCGCATCTTTCGCCGCCGAAGCCACGCAAGTCGTGGTGGGACTTGTTCAATTTTTTGTGTCAGTTTTACCGGCGAAAACTTCGCAAGCTGCAGATGACGGCAAGGAATTGCCGGTTTCGCGATGCTGCAGCCGCGAGAAAATCGTGCGGCTTTCCGCATGTTTTCGCTAGAAAGTACGCACTTTCCCGGTCTATTTCCAGCGCGCGCGGTGAACGAGTCGCCGCGCCGCACGTTCCGTCACGGATAGCTGATCGGCAAATATGTGCGACGGAATGACCTATTCGGTTCGCGCTCGCAGCATTCTACGCGCGTGCCACCTTTACCGGACGCGCCCGTGCTGAGTGCGCCCGAACTCTTCTCCCGGGCTGGCCTCCTCCTCTCACTCCGTCAGCCCGGAAAGACTTGCGAGGCTGACTTGAGACTATCGTTCAAAATTCCGATCCTGCTGGGAGCGGTCGCGAGCCTGTCGGCATGCCAGTACGACGTGCTTGCACCGTCGGGCTGGGTGGCCGCCGAGCAGCGTGATCTGCTGGTCATTTCGACCCTGCTCATGCTGATCGTGATCATCCCGGTCATTTTCATGGCCGTGTGGTTCCCGCTGCGCTACCGCGCAGACCGCCCCGATCAATCCGACTACGCCCCCAACTGGTCGCACTCCACCCGTCTGGAGTATGTGCTGTGGGGCGTGCCGATCATCATCGTCGCCATCCTTGGCGTCTACACCTACATCTACACCCACCGTCTCGACCCGTACCGTCCGCTCGAAGCGACGGAGATCGGCACCGAGATCGGCGAGCCGCTCGAAGTTGAGGTCGTGTCCCTCGACTGGAAATGGCTGTTCATCTACCCCGAGCTGGGCGTCGCCTCGGTGAACGAACTGGCGGTTCCCGCCGGTCGTCCGCTGAACCTGCGCCTGACCTCCTCGACCGTGATGACCACCTTCTCGGTCCCCGCGCTCGGCGGCATGATCTACACCATGGCCGGCATGGAGACGAAGCTGCACCTCATCGCAGACGAAGAAGGCACCTTCTTCGGTCAGGCCGCGCACTACAACGGCCCGGGCTTTGCCGAAATGCACTTCGACACCGAGTCGATGAGCGATGCCGACTTCGACCAGTGGGTCGAGAAAGCCCGCGCATCGGATGACGCGCTGACCCGCGACGCCTACCTCGAGCTCGAAAAGCCGACGATGGATGCTGACGTGCAGTACTACAGCGCTGTCGACGACGGCCTCTTCGACCGCATCCGCGGCCTCTGCGTCGAGCAGGGCAAGGTCTGCATGGATCAGATGATGATGCAGGACGAACAGGGTGGCGGCGGCCTCGCTGGCATCGGCGACAAGCACAAGTATGAGTACGACGATCAGCGTGCAGTCGATGGTTTCGGCAACCTGATCGGCACGCCGTCCGAGCCTGCGGCACCGGCGCACGACACTCACGATGACAGCGACAAGCTGTCGATGAACACCCACGAGGGAGAGGCGCAGCATGGCAACTGAAGCACATGTCCAAGCCCCCGAGACCTGGTCGCCGATTTTCGGCCGGCTGACTCTCGACTGGATTCCGTACCACGAGCCGATCCTTGTCGGCACCTTCTCGGCCATCGTTCTGGGCGGCCTCGTCGCGCTGGTCCTGATGACCTACTTCAAGCTCTGGGGTCCGCTCTGGCGTGACTGGATCACCAGCGTCGACCACAAGAAGATCGGCATCATGTATATGGTGCTTGGCTTCATCATGTTCATCCGCGGCTTTGCCGACGCGCTGATGATGCGCGCGCAGCAGGCCATGGCGGCTGGCGGCGCCGAGGGCTACCTGCCCCCGCACCACTACGATCAGGTCTTCACTGCCCACGGCGTGATCATGATCTTCTTCGTGGCGATGGCCTTCATCACCGGCATCATGAACTACGTCATGCCGACGCAGATCGGTGCCCGCGACGTGGCCTTCCCCTTCCTGAACAACTTCTCGTTCTGGATGACGGTGGCTGGCGCGCTGCTGGTGAACATCTCGCTCTTCATCGGTGAGTTCGCACGTGTCGGCTGGCTGGCCTTCCCGCCGCTGTCGGGATCGGCCTTCTCCACCGGGCCGGGCGTCGACTACTACCTCTGGGCGCTGCAGATCGCCGGTGTGGGCACGACGCTTTCGGGCGTGAACCTGCTGGCAACCATCTTCAAGATGCGCGCCAAGGGCATGAAGCTCTTCGACATGCCGGTCTTCACCTGGACCGCGCTCTGCACCAACGTGCTCATCGTGGCAGCCTTCCCCGTGCTGACCGCCACGCTGACCATGCTGACGCTCGACCGTTACCTTGGCTTCCACTTCTTCACCAACGATCTTGGCGGCAACGCCATGATGTATGTGAACCTGATCTGGATCTGGGGTCACCCCGAGGTTTACATCCTGATCCTGCCGATCTTCGGCGTGTTCTCGGAGATCGTGCAGACCTTCTCGGGCAAGCCGCTCTTTGGCTACAAGACCATGGTCTGGGCGACCGCCTGCATTATGGTGCTGTCCTTCGTCGTGTGGCTGCACCACTTCTTCACCATGGGCTCCGGCGCCAATGTGAACACCTTCTTCGGCATCACCACGATGATCATCGCGGTGCCCACCGGGGTTAAGGTCTTCAACTGGCTGTTCACCATGTACAAGGGCCGCGTGCGCTTCGAAGTGCCGATGCTCTGGACCACCGGCTTCATCGTGACCTTCGCCATCGGCGGCATGACCGGTGTTCTGCTGGCGGTTCCGCCGGTCGACTTCCAGCTGCACAACACGCTGTTCCTCATCGCCCACTTCCACAACGTCATCATCGGCGGCGTGGTGTTCGGGGTCTATGCCGCCGTCACCTTCTGGTGGCCCAAGGCCTTCGGCTTCAAGCTGGACGACAAATGGGGACGCCGCACCTTCTGGTTCTGGTGCATCGGCTTCTATTTCGCCTTCATGCCGCTCTATGCGCTCGGCCTGATGGGCGTGACCCGCCGTCTGCAGAGCTACATGGATCAGGCGTGGCAGATCTACTTCATCATCGCCGCCTTCGGCGCGGTGCTGATCGCCATTGGTATCGCCTGCGGCTTCATCAACTTCGCCGTGTCGATCATGCGGCGCAAGGAACTGGCCTGCGGCAACGACCCGTGGGATGCGCGCACCCTCGACTGGGCAACCCAGTCGCCGCCCGCAAACTACAACTTCCCGCAGGACGTGGTGGTCACCGGCCGCGACGCCTTCTGGAAGATGAAGCAGGACGGCTTCAAGTGGTCCACCAGCTACCACGACATCCACATGCCGAATAACACGGCCACCGGCGTCATCGTCGCCGCCATGGCTCTGGTCTTCGGTTTCGCGATGATCTGGTACATCTGGTGGCTCGCCGCGATCTCGTTCATCGGCATGATCGCGACCACCATCGCGCATACCTTCAACTACAATCAGGATCACTGGATCCCGGCGGCAACCGTCGCTGAAAAAGAAGCGAAGGGAGGTGCAGCATGACCATGCTTGACACTCCGCTGACCGGACGAGTGGAGGGGCCTGCGGGCCCCGACCACCACCCCGATCATCACCACGAGAGCCCCACGCCCATCGGGTTCTGGATCTACCTGATGAGCGACTGCATCATCTTCGCATCGCTCTTCGCGACCTATGCGGTGCTGGGCAACAACTTCGCCGGCGGTCCGGGTCCGAAAGACCTGTTCGAGCCGGGCTTCGTGGCCATCGAGACGGCGCTGCTGCTGTTCTCCTCGGTCACCTTCGGCGTTGCCATGCTGAAGGCGGAAAAGCACGACATGGACGCCACCACCCTGTGGCTGGTGATCACCGGCGTGCTGGGCCTCGGCTTCATCGGGATGGAAGTCTACGAATTCCGTCACCTGATCCACATCGGCGCGGGCCCTGACCGTTCGGGCTTCCTGTCGGCCTTCTTCCTGCTGGTCGGCACCCACGGTCTGCACGTGACCGCAGGCCTGATCTGGCTCTGCGTGCTGATCGCCCAGATCCGCATGAAGGGCATGATCCCGGCCAACATGCAGCGCCTCTCGACGCTGAGCATGTTCTGGCACTTCCTCGATCTGGTTTGGATCGGGGTGTTCTCCTTCGTCTATCTGGTGAGGTTGATCTGATGAGCGCACATTCCGAAGCATCGCACGGCACCATGGGCACGCTGATGACCGGTTTCGCCCTCGCGGTGATCCTCAGCGTCATCCCCTTCGCGCTGGTCATGATGGAAAGCGACATGTCGCGGACCTGGCTGATCGCCATCATCATGGGTCTGGGCGCGATCCAGATCATCGTTCACCTGGTGTATTTCCTGCACCTCAAGAGCGACAATGAAGGCGGCTGGACCATGGCAGCCACCGTTCTTGCGGTGGTCATCGTCGGCATCGTTCTGGCAGGCTCGCTCTGGGTCATGCACAACATGAACGCCAACATGATGCCGATGAGCGAAGGCAACATGGTGATGGATTCCGAAGCCACGCCGGGCGCAAGCATGTCCGGCGGCCACGAAGGTCACAACTGATGAGCGCGGCGGCGGCGCATAAGCCCGGCGCGCAGCGCCGCCGCTGGCCGCTCATCATTGCGGTCACACTGGTGGCACTGGCGGCTCTCGTCGGTTTCACCTCGCTGGCGATCTGGCAGGTTCAGCGCCTGCACTGGAAGGTCGCCCTTATCGAGAGGGTCGAGGCGCGCGTCCATGCCGCGCCCGTCCCCGCCCCCGTCCCGGACGACTGGGCCGGGATCACCGCCGAGAGCGCCGAATACCTCCATGTCTCTCTGAGCGGCACCTTCCTCAACGAAGAGGAAGTACAGATTTACACCCCCGCCGACTTCGGCCCCGGCTATTGGATCCTGACCCCGCTGCGCCGCGACGACGGCACCGTGGTGATGGTCAACCGCGGGCTGGTGCCGGAGCGGCTGAAAAACCCCGCCACGCGCGACGCGCCCGAGGGCAAACAGACGGTCACCGGCCTGCTGCGCATCTCGGAAAGCGAGGGCTGGCTCTTCTCGCGCGACAATGACCCCGAGAATGGCCAATGGTACCGCCGCGACATCGGCTCGATCACCTCGGCTAAAGGCTTCGAGAAGGCCGCGCCCTATTTCGTCGATCAGGACATGGGCGATGACGCGCAGGCATGGCCGCGCGGCGGGCAGACGGTCGTCAGCTTCCGCAATGCGCATCTGAGCTACGCGCTCACATGGGCCGGTCTGGCCCTGATGATGATCGCCGCCTGGGCGCTGTTCATCTGGACGGAATTCCGCAGACGCTGACACGCCGCGCTGGCAGAGAGACCAAAACAAAAGCGCCAGCCCTCGGGCTGGCGCTTTGTCGTTTCGGACCTGCGAGGCCCGGCTCAGCCGATGCTGATCTCCAGCGGTGCCAGACCCTCGATCTCGACCACACAGGTATCGCCGCGTTCCAGCGCGCTGACCCCAGCGGGTGTGCCGGTGTAGATGAGGTCCCCCGCCTTCAATTCGACCAGCCCCGAGAGGTAAGCGATCACCTCGGGCACCGACCAGATCATCTGCGCCATATCGCCGTTCTGCCGCTCTTCGCCGTTCACCGCCAGCCGCAGCCTGCCCTTGTCCAGATGGCCGACCTGCGCCACCGGATGCACCGGACCGCAGACGGCGGCATAGTCGAACCCTTTGGCCATGGTCCACGGGCGGCCCTTCTTCTTGGCCTCGGCCTGCACGTCGCGGCGCGTCAGGTCGATGCCCGCGGCATAACCCCAGACACACTCCAGCGCCTTGTCCTCGGGGATATCGACACCGCCCTGCCCCAGCGCGACGACCAACTCGCCCTCGTGGTGCAGATCGGCGGTCGCGGGCGGATAGGGAATGGCGTCCCCCGCCTCGGCGATCGTGTCGATCGGCTTGTCGAAGAAGAACGGCGGCTCGCGGTCGGGATCATGGCCCATTTCGCGCGCGTGCTCGGCGTAGTTGCGCCCGACGCAGAAGATGCGGCGCAGCGGAAAACGCGCCTCGCTGCCTGCAACGGCAACACTGGGGGTTTCTTGCGGGGCAAAGACATAATCGGTCATCGGGCACTCCTTAGATGGGCGTCGAGAAAGGGCGTACCGTTGCGCACGCCAAGTTGCGGAAATGTCTAGCAGGTCGGCGCGCGAAGGACAGAGGCTACAACCAAGATTGATATGCCGATCAGCCCGCATTTGCCCGCCCCGGCGTGATCTGCTAGCGCATCAAGCAACGCCCGCAGATGAGGCCAGAGCATGAGCGATCTTTTCGACACCGGCCCCCGGCTTGGCCGCACCCCACTGGCCGCTGCGCTGCGCCCCGAGACGCTGGACGACATCATCGGCCAGCCCAAGCTGGTGAAACCGGGCTCTATCCTGCGCCGCCGGATCGCGGCGAACGCGCTCGGCAGTCTGATCCTCTACGGCCCGCCGGGCATCGGCAAGACCACCATCGCCCGCGCGGTGGGCAATATGCTGGGCAAGGAGTTCCGCCCGCTGCACGCCACCCGCGACGGGGTGAAGGAATTGCGCAAGATCGCCGACGAGGCGCGCATCCGTCCGCTGCTGATCTTCGTCGACGAGGTGCACCGGTTCTCGGCCACGCAGGCGGACGACCTGCTGTCGATCTGCGAGGAAGGCACCGCCGATTTCGTCGGCGCCACCACCGGCAACCCCTATCACGCGCTGCCGCCCGCGCTGGTCTCGCGCTCGACCATTCTCAAGCTTGAGCCGCTGAGCATCGAAGAGATGGAAGAGGTCGTGCAGCGCGGTGTCGACCATCTGGCGGCGCAGGGCATCAAGGTCAGTCTGCGGCCCGAGCAGCGGCGGCTCATCGCCGGGCGTTCGGGCGGCGACGCGCGGCGCGCGCTGACCACGCTCGAAAGCTTGGCTGTCGGACATGACGGCGCGGTCACCATCAGCGACGAGATGATCGCCGAGGCTTATGAGGCGGCGGCGATCAACCACGACCGCTCGGGCGATCAGCATTACGACGTGGTGTCGGCCTTCGTGAAATCCATGCGCGGCTCGGACCCCGACGCGACGCTCTATTGGCTGGCGCGGCTGATCCATGGCGGCGAAGACCCGCGCTATATCGCCCGGCGGATCATGATCCACGCCTCCGAGGACGTGGGCCTTGCCGACAATACCGCGCTGCAGACCGCCGTCGCCGCCGCGCAGGCGGTCGAGAAGATCGGCTATCCCGAGTGCCAGCTTATCCTCGCCCATGCGGCGCTGCATGTGGCGCGCGCGCCGAAATCGGGTTCGGTGACGCGCGGCATCGGCGCGGCGCTCGGCCATGTCACCAGCGCGCCGCCTGCTGCGGTGCCGCTTTATCTGCGCGACGCTCATTACAAGGGCGCCGAGAGCCTTGGCCATGTGGGCTATAAATTCCCCCATGACGACCCACGCGGCTGGGTCGAACAGGAATACGCTCCGGGCGTGGCGCAGGGCGCCTTCTACCAGAGCGACGCCCGCGACGCCGCCACCTTCGAAAAGCGCGCCGATGCCTTCTGGGAGGCGCTGACCGGGCACCCGCAACCGCGCCGCCGTTTCTGACAAAACCGGAGATTTCGCCTTATTTTCGGACCCCCTCACACTCTATGCGTGCGAGGTGCGCGGAAAATTCAGCTATATCTCTGGGCATCGGCAGCCGAGACCGGCGCAGAAGCAGGCAGAGCCCCGAGTTCCGCCAATGACACAGACACGTGGTTAACCCAGCGCAATGCGCTCGCTATAATAGTGGTGTTTCAGACGCGACGATTCGGGTCGCATGTATCTTTTGACCAATCGGGCTGCGGTGTTTTTGCGGCCACCAATTTTAAGTATTTTTCATTTAGATCGGGGCTTTTCCTGATGAAGTATCGTTCGGAAATCGACGGCCTGCGAACAGTTGCGGTGCTGCCGGTCATCCTCTTTCACGCTGGTGCAGAGCTTTTCAGTGGTGGTTTCGTCGGCGTCGATATTTTCTTCGTCATCAGCGGCTATCTCATCACCACCATCATCATGGACGAACTGGAACGCGGCGATTTCAGCATCCTGCGGTTCTACGAGCGTCGCGCCAAGCGTATCCTTCCTGCGCTCTTCGTGGTCTGCATCGTGTCGCTGGTGCTGGCGTGGCTGCTGTTGCAGAGCCGGGATTTCACCGACTTCTGCCGCAGCCTCGTTGCGGTGGCGTCCTTCTCCTCGAACATTCTGTTCTGGATGGAGGCCGATTATTTCGACACGGCAGCCGAGCTCAAACCCATGCTCCACACGTGGAGCCTTGCGGTGGAAGAGCAGTTCTACATCTTCTTTCCGCTTCTTCTGATGGCGCTCTGGCGGTTCGGCCACAAGACGCTGGTCTGGAGCCTCGGGATCATCTGCCTTGGCAGCCTCGCGCTGGCGCAATGGCAAGTCAGTCATGCGCCCATGGCCGCCTTCTTCCTGCTGCCCGCTCGCGCGTGGGAGCTTGGCATCGGCGCGATGTGCGCCTTTTATCTGCGCAGCGGTCCGGCGGCACTGGGAACGGGGGCACTGGGATCGGGAACGCGCAACATCCTGTCTCTTGCCGGCCTTGGCCTCATTGCCTTCGCGATCTTTGGCTTCGACGCAGAGACCCCAACCCCGAGCCTCTCTACGCTCGCTCCCACGCTTGGCGCCGCGCTTATCATCCTCTTTGCCGCGCCCGGCACGCTGGCGCACCGGCTGCTCAGCCTGAAGCCGATGATCGGCATCGGTCTCATCTCTTACAGCGCCTACCTCTGGCACCAGCCGCTCATGGCCTTTGCGCGGCACAACGCGCTCTACGAGCCGCCTTGGTACGTGATGGCCGGGCTGATCGCGCTGACGCTTTTTCTGGCTTGGGCCAGTTGGAAATACATCGAAACGCCGGTGCGCAAGGCGCGTGTGCCGCGGCTGCGGGTGTTCACGCTAAGCGCCACTGGCATCACTGCCTTCATCGCGCTGGGGCTTTATGTGCACACCTATGACCGGCTCGATTTCCGCAGCGGCCAGTACAATGCGCTCGACCAGCGTATTTCGATGCTCAGCTACCAGAACGACAACAACAGCCTGCGGCTGGCCACATGGACCACCCTGCGCAGCTATGCGGACCAACTCGACTGCCTTGGCAACTGCAAGAACGGCAACAACCAGCGCAAATGGTTCGACGACGGCACCGATAAGCTGCGCCTGCTGCTGGTGGGCAATTCCCATTCGAAGGATATGTTCAACCTGCTCTATCTGAGCGACGAGGCCACAAGCCGGGTTCAGACGGCGCGGTTCAATGCGCAGATCGGCGAACTCACTCCGAAGAACCCGCTGTTCAAATCGGCCAACTACCGCGAAGCCGACGCGGTGATGATCATCACCCGTTTCGACGACCGGCGTGGCGACGTGAGCATCCTCAAAGACCTGTTGGCGCGGATGGAGGCCGATGGCAAACGGGTCATCATCGTCAAAAGCATCTTCGAGTTCCCCACCTACCTTGGTGGCAAATGGACCATCTTCGACAAGGTCGTGCATGAGGCCTATGCCGAAGGTCTCACGGATGGCGCGACGATCGCCGCACGCTCGAACACCGAATATTTCGATGTGTACAAGAGCGGCGAGCAGGACGAGCGGGTGATCGACGCCAATGCCGAGATCGACCGGCTCGCCGCCGAGGACCCCGGCCTGATCGTGCTCGACCGAATGGATTACATCTGTGCCGACGCTCAGAAGACCTGCTACTCGGCCAATGAGACGCTAGAGAAATACTTCCCCGACTATGGCCACCACACGATGGCCGGGGCCGAGTTCTTCAGCGACAGGATCGACGCCACCGGCTGGCTCGCCCCGGTGCTGGCGCTGGCCGACGAAAAACGCCGGGCGCGTCAGGCCGCGATCCAGTAACGCGCCCCAATCAAGAGGCAAAAGGCCGGTCCCAAAGGACCGGCCTTCGCCATGGCGCAGCCGCGCCGCTCATGGGCCTCTCAGGGGCGGCAGCCTAGCTCAGCTCGGCGTGTAGAGCGCCCGCGATTGCCGGTGCAGGTTCACCCGCTTGTCATAGCCGCAGTTGCAGTTCGGGCAGTTGAGGTTGAACGCATCGCGCGAGAACTGCTTGTGCTTTTCGGTGAACAGCATCTCGGTCAGCCGCTGCTTGTGCAGATCGCCCATCTTGAAGGTCACAAAACACAGCTGCACCGTGCCATCCGGTCCGATCCACAGCATGTCGTAGCTGGTGCAGGGCAAGCGCATCTTCTCTTTGCGGATCAGCCAGTCGGGGATCGAGCGGATGCCGCGCTCGGTGTTGCGGATGAGGTCGGGCTCCTTTTTCTTGACCTCAAGCAACATCCCGGCGATCTCTTCGAGCAGCGGCCGGTCTTCTTCTTCGAACCAGAACGGCTGGTTGTCGCTGGCACCGTCCTTCTTGACGAAATAGGGCAGCGAATAGTGGATCAGGTTGATGTAGATCTGCATGTCCAGATCGCGGGCGAATTGCAGCGTGTCCCGCACCGTCTCGGGCTTGCCGGTGCCGCGCATCAACAGCCAGTCGAGGCTCATCGGCAACTTGTCCGAATTGTAGCGCCGACGGGTGGCGGTGAGCGATTTCTTCACCAACTCGAACGAGCCTTTGCGCTGCACGTACTCGTCATAGTCATCGCCCAGCCCATAAAGGCCGACCGAGACCTTCTTAAGCCCGGCCTCGACCAGCTTGTCGATCTTCTTGTCCAGCAGCAGCCCGTTGGTGGTGACATACATATTCAGACCGCGCTCGCGGATGCGCGCCACGAATTTGTCGAGGTCCCGATGCAGCAGCGGCTCGCCGCCATAAAGACGGATGTTGCCGATCCCCATTTCCTTGCAATCGTCGATCAGCTGCTTGCCGATCTCCCACGGCAGTTGCGTGCCATGCATGAAGTCCCGGCCATAGCAGCAGGCACCGCAGCGCAGGTTGCAGTTCGACGTGAGGCTCAGGAACACCTCATGCGGCGCCGGGCGGACCACTTTGTCCGACATTTGCGCGAGCGAGAAATGCGCCCGGCGCACCTGCTCTTTCACCGCTTTGGCAGGCGCATAAAGCGGCGATCCCTGCAGCACCGACTTGACGCTTCTTTCGATCTTATTCGTGTTCGGCATAGTGTCCCCCTCCTCCGGGTAGCTGGATGCCCTCTCGTCTTCGATCAGTTCAGTGGTTTGGATAGGGGCTGCCTCGCGGTGCCCCGCCGGGGCGGAAATCCCCGGCGACGACGCGGCGATAGTGCCGCGCCAGCGCCGCGCTCCAATCCTCGACCCGGTGCGCACGCAACACCCGTGCCCGCGCCGCAAGCCCCAGACGCTGCCGCAGCACCGCGTCTGCCGCGAGTTCGGCCATGGCTGCCGCGAGCGCGGCCGCATCCCCCGGTGGAACGCGCCGCCCGGTGGTGTCATCGAGCACCGAAAAGGCACTGCCCGCCGGCGTGGCAATCGCGGGCAGCGCGTGGCTCATTGCCTCCAGCAGCGCGATCGACAGCCCCTCGGCGCGCGAGGCGCTGAGATAGATGTCATGACGCGCCAGCAACTCCGGCACGTCGTCGCGCGCCCCCAGAAAGCTCACATGGCCCTCGAGCCCCGCCGCCCGTGCCTCGAGCGCGCCGCGCGCCGCCCCGTCGCCGACGATCGACAGGCGAAACGCCGCGCCCTGCCCCGCCAGAAGCCGCGCCGCCTCGATCACCGTGCCGACGCCCTTCTCCGGCGACAGCCGTCCAACCACCAGAAACCGCGCCGGGACTTCCGCTGTCCTGCCCTCGGCGCGGCGTGCCAGAACCGCGCTGAGGTCTGGCGGCGGCGGCGCGGGGTTGGGCACGACCGCAATCGGCAGCGCCCCAAGCCTCGGGCGGTTGTCACTGGCGACGCTGTCGGCACAGGCGATCGCCCCGCGCGCAAGGCCGCGCAGCGCAAGGCTCTCGGCCCGCGCGTGGTAGCCGCCGCCCGGATGCGGCAGATGCAATCCGCCCAGCACCGGCACCCCCGCCAGCGCCCCGGCGGGCGGCGTCAGCGTATTTGCAAGCCGCAGATGCGCATGTGCCAGTTGGATGCCGCCGCGCCGCAGCGCCCGCGCCAATCGCAGCACCTGCCCGGCCGCACCGCCTCGCCCCTTTGGCACGAAGCGCACCTCGGCCCCAGCCTGCCGCAGCCGGTCGGCATAGGGCGTCGCACAGGGCGGTGAGAGAACGTAGACGCGCAGCGCCAGCCCCGCCCGCGCCTGACACTCGGCGAGATAGACCAGCAGTTCCTGCGTGCCGCCCCACTGCAGGTTTCCGATCACCTGCGCGACGCGCAGCACCGGCGCGTCGTCTTTGCCGGATTGGCGCAGGGCGCCGGTCATGTGGCGGCCCGGTGAAAGGCGTGGAATTTCGACTCGCGTCCGGTCAGTTCCTCATGGCTGCCGACCTCGAGCACCCGCCCGCCGCCGATCACATAGATCAGGTCGCAATTGCGCACGGTGCTCAGCCGGTGCGCGACGATCACCACGGTCATCCTGCCGCGCAGCGTCTGCACCGCCGCTGTCAGTTCCGCCTCGCTGATCGTGTCGAGCGCGCTGGTCGACTCGTCCATCACCAGCAGCGACGGGTCGCGGAACATCGCCCGCGCGATGCCGATGCGCTGGCGCTGACCGACCGACAGGCTCTGGCCGCGCTCGGCCAGCGGCGTGTCATAGCCCTCGGGCAGTTCGGCGATGAGCCCATCCAGCCCAGCAAAACCGCCCGCCCGCCGCAGCGCTGCGTCCCGATCACCGGGGGCGGTGCTGCCAAAGGCGATATTGTCGCCGATGGTGCCTTCGATCATGCAGATATCCTGCGGCACATAGGCCACCGATGCGCGCCAGCGCGCCAGATTGGCACCGTCGATCTTTGTGCCGTCGATCATCAGACTGCCGCTGCCGGGGGTGATCAGCCCGGTCAGCATGTCGAGGATGGTGCTCTTGCCCGCCCCTGTCGCCCCGACCACGCCGACGATGGTTTTCGCCGGGACCAGCATGTCGAGCCCCTCGATCAGCGGGCGCGTTCCGTCGGGATAGGCATAGCTGACGTCCCGCAGCTCCAGCGTCTCGTCGAGTGGCAGCCCGGCCCCCGCTACCGGCTCCGAGAGCGGCATCGCCTCGGTCGCGGCAAGATCGGCATGGAGTTCGTCCAGCGCGGGCAGATCGCCGCGCAGCGCGGCGGCGGCAGCATAGATGCGCTGCAGCGCCGGAAACAGCCGCGCCGCGGCAAAGGCGTAAAGCGCGACCAGCGGCAGCGCGTTGCTGCCCTCGCCCTCTTCGATCAGGGTCCAGATCACCAGAAGGATCATCGTGCCGAAGGTCAGCACCTCGAGGATCGACTTGGGAATGTCGCGCAGCAGATCGGCGGTGGTGGTGGCCTCGGCGCGGCGGCGGAAACTGCGCTCGAACCGCTCGAGATAGCTGCGCTCCATGCCGTAGAGCTTTACCTCGCGCGAGCCCGACAGCGCCTCGCTCAGCAGCCGTGCGGTCTCACGCGTGGCGCCCATGCGTTCGGCCCCGACCCGTCGCATCGGCCCGCGCACCAGCGCGAAGATCGCGCCATATCCGCAACCAAGCAGAAGCGCCATGGTCAGCGCCGCGCGCGGCTCCACAACCAGCAGCATGATCGCCAGCGATACGGCCGTGCTGATCCCGGTCAGCAGCCGGACGGAGTTCATCATCACCCCGTTCACCACCCGCTCGACCTCGGTCTGGATGTTGGCGACCAGTTCCGCAGAGTGGCGCTTTCGCCGCCGGTCGAGCGGCACCCGCATGTAGCGCGCCACCAGCCGGGACGCGAGGCTGACGCTCTGATGCCGCACGAAGCCGCGCAGGAAATAAAAGCCCCAGATGCGGAACAGGATGGCCACGCTGAGCATCACCAAGGAACTGAGCGCCAGCGCGATCAGAAAGCCGGTGTTGCCGGAGAAGCCGAGCCAGTCGTGCAGCGCGCTGAGCGTCGGGTGGCTGAGTGCGGCCTGCGGATCGGCGGCAACCATCAGGAACGGCGCGATCGACAGCACCGCCGCCATATCCCCCAGCCCCATGCCAATGCTGACCGCGAACACCAGCCACAGGCGGCGGCGAGCCTCCGGATCGAGAAGAAACAGAATGCGTTCTATGGTTCTGCCCAAAAACACTCTCCCGAGAAATACTCGTGCGGGCGGATCATTTGAAAATCTGAGTTGAAGAAAAACGTCGCCGCAAAGTCCCTAAAATGGACCGTGTCTGCGGTGAAAAACACTTACATCCAATGCATGGCCAGCATGCCTGACGCGTAACCTGCCGCAAGAAAATTTCCGCTCACGCGCATGTATCGGCAAGTTTACGCTACATGAGCAAACCCCTCCGCATCGAAATTGCCCCAGACACACCCAGACGCGCCCGGCGCTTGCCAGGCGCAATGGCTTGGCTAAGCTTACACCATGACGCCGAAGGACAGCGCTCCGCCCACACAGACCCAGCCACAGGTCCTCTGCCTGACCACGGGAGAGGGCGGAACCCTCGCGCAGGCGCTGGGTCTGGCCGAGGCGCTGCAACGGCACGCGGGCGCGCATCTTATCGAGCGCCGCTTCGCCATCCGCCGCTGGGCCAGACGTCTGCCCGCCGCGGGCTGGCACCGGGCCAGCAGCGTTCTTCCCTTCTGGCCAGAGGTCGCCTTGCAGGGCGGTGCCGCGCTTTTCGCGCCGCTGCCCGGACGCGGCCCCGTGGCAGTGATCGGAGCCGGACGCCACGCCGCACCGCTGGTGCTGGAATTGACCCGGCGGTTGCGCGGTGCCGGGCGGCGTGTGGCCTCGGTGATGGTGCTGGACCCCGATCTGCCCTTCAACCTTTTCGACGCGGTTGTGCTGCCGCAGCACGACGGGCTGAGCGGGCCCAACGTGCTGCCGGTGTTGGGCTCTTTGGGACGGATCACCGCGATCAGCATCACGCAAGAGGCCGCGCGGCAGGCACCGCGGTTCGCCCATCTGCCGCAGCCCCGCCTTGCGGTGCTGATCGGTGGCCCGGCCCGCGAGGTCACATGGACCGAGGCCGACAGCGCACGGCTCGAACAGCGCCTCGGCGCTCTGGTCGCCGCAGGTTGGTCGCTGATGATCACCCCGTCGCCCCGCAGCGATCCGGCGCTCGTCAAACGGCTGCGGCACACTTTGCCGGAGGGCAGATGTTGGATCTGGGACGGGCTGGGCGAGAACCCCTATCCGGCGATCCTCGGGCTGGCGAAGGCGGTTCTTGTGACCGAGGATTCGGTCAACATGGTGTCGGAAGCCGCCGCCAGTGGGCGACCCGTGCACGCCTTCCGCCTGTCTGGCCGCCACCCCAAGATGGACCGGTTTCACGCGGCGATGCTCGCCCAAGGCGCGGTCCGAGACTATGACGGGGCGATCGGCGACTGGAGCTATAGGCCGCTGGCCGAGACCGATCGCATCGCCGCCCTTCTGGCCGCCCGCCATCTGACGCCCGCCATCTGACGCCCACATGAGCGGTCGGGCCCGCGCTTGCTCTGGCCACGTCCGGGGCACCAGAGGCGCGGACCATCTGGCTCAATCCGCAGCCGCCTGAGACTGGTTCACCCGCTTCGACATCTCGGCATGGCTCTCGACCCGTTCCGAGTA
>NZ_JAAGOU010000012.1:0-137306 GCF_010500775.1 Salipiger sp. PrR002 | reverse complement strand
GGCCGAAGGCCGCCGGGCAGGCGCCTGCCCGGCGGCCTTCGGCCTCGATCCCGGGCGTCGGACGTGAAGCATCGAGCCTTCACCCCACCTGCGGCAACCACACGGTGAACACGGCCCCGCCGCCTTCGGCATTGGCGGCGGTGATCAGCCCGCCCGCGCGCTGCACGATGCTCTGCGAGATCGACAGGCCCAGACCGGTGCCCTCGCCGCGGCGCGTGGTGAAGAACGGGTCAAAGAGCGCGCCAAGGTTCTCCTCGGCGATCCCCGGCCCGCTGTCGCGCACCTCTAGTGCCACGCCCGCCACGCCATCGCGCATCTCTTCGCGCAGCGCCAGCGCGAGCTGCCCTTCGCTGCCCATGGCCTGCGCGGCGTTGAGGATGAGGTTGATCACCACCTGCTGCATCTCGCCCGCGTCGATGGCCACCAGCGGCAGCGAGGGCAGATCGCTGTGTACCTCGATCGCGCCCTTGCCAAGCGCGTGATCCGCCAGCAGCAGCGAGTCCTCGACCACCGGGCGCAGATCCACGCCCTCGCCGCAGTCCGAGAATTCACTGGGCCGGGCGAACTTCAGCAGCTTGCCAACGATGGCCTGCATGCGCATCACCTGCCGCTCGATCAGCGTCAGCTCGGTCTCGACCGGGGCGGCGGCCTCGGCAAGCTCCATGCGGATCACCTCGACGTTGCCTTGGATCACCGCCATCGGGTTGTTGATCTCATGGGCGACGCCCGCGGTGATCTCGCCGATGGAGGCCAGTTTCTCGCTCATAACCAGCTGACGATAGGTGTCTTCGAGCTTGGCATTGGCGTCGCGCAATTCGGCGGTGCGGCGGTCGACACGGTCTTCCAGTTCCTCGGCCCATGCGCGCAGCTTGAGGTCGCGGTCCTGCACCTGATCCAAAAGCCCGTCGAGATGCGCCGCCACCTGCCCGATCTCGTCGCGGCCCACTGGCCCGATGCGCGCCGCGAGGTTGCCGCGCGCCACCCTGCGCATGGTGGCGGTCATCTTTTCGAGCGGGGCGAAAATGCCCTTGGCCATCCATAGAAACACCGGTGCCGAGAGCAGCAACACCCCGGCGAAGGCGGCCATCATCCACAGATAAGCCTTGCGCTTGGCCTCGGCGAAGGGCGCCTCGAGAAAGCCGACATAGAGCATGCCCACACGGTTCCCGAAGCTGTCGCTGAGCGGCAGATAGCCCGAGATGTACCAATCGTTGACCACGAAGGCGCGCGCCAGCCATGTCTGGCCCTCGTCCAGCACTGCGTTGCGCACCACCGCCGAGACCCGCGTGCCAAGCGCGCGCACGTCCTCGAAGAGGCGCACGTTGGTAGAGATGCGCACATCGTCGAGGAACAGCGTCGCGGTGCCCTGCCGCGTGCCGCCGGTCAGCGGATTGCGGTAGACCAGCGCGTTGATCGCGTCGATGAAGCCAAGGTTGCTGTTGAGCAAAATGCCCCCCACCAGCACCCCCTCGTGCCCCGGAAGGCGCACCGGGCTGGCCGAATGCACCACCATGCCCCGGTCCTCGACCAGCCGGTCGGTGGGCACGGCGGCCTCGGTCTCGATCAGGTCGATGCGGGCACGTGCGTCGAGGTTGCGCGGCAGCGCAGCCAGCGCCTCTGGCGGGAAGATGTCGATGGCGGTGCGGCTGCGGCCCCGCTGCGCCTCGGCGATCACCGGCCAGCGCGCGGAGGCCTGCGCCACCGCGCCCATTGGCAAATAGTAGAGGAAATCGAGCCGCAGTTCCGCGCGTTTGGCCAGCAGGAACTCGCGGTTCGGGCCACCATTGTCGAAGGCCTCGGCGAAGGCGACGGACCCCGCCACACCGCCCAATTCGTCGCCGGTGCGCGCCATGAGCTGCGACAGATACTGCTCGGCGATGCGCAGATCGCTCTGCACGTTGGCGGCCAGCAGATCGTCATAGTCGCCCGTCCAGCGGGTCATGCCGAGCAGCAAGAGCAGCGGCATGAGAACCACCAGCGGCGCAAGCGCAAGGATCAGCAGGCGCAGACGGACGGAAATCATCGGGCGGGTCAGAGGTCTCATGCTGGCGCCGAGCCTAGCACGGGCGCGCGGGCGCGGTCAGTGCTGATGCGGCTCATGCGGATCGTCGAGCGATCCGTGGATGGCGAATTGCTCCAGTCCCGCATCGCTGGCCTCGATCACCCGGTAGCTCTCGCGCACCCCGGAGTCGGTCAACTCGCGCGCCACGGTGAGCAGCGTGTTGGGCGCGTGGTCGTCGCAGAGCTCGATCATCTGCGCCAGTTCCTCGGCAGCCACGGGGCGCGCGGCCTCGGCCGAAGGGGC
Organism: Salipiger sp. PrR002; assembly: GCF_010500775.1. Taxonomy (NCBI): domain Bacteria; kingdom Pseudomonadati; phylum Pseudomonadota; class Alphaproteobacteria; order Rhodobacterales; family Roseobacteraceae; genus Salipiger; species Salipiger sp. PrR002. The sequence goes on along the minus strand of NZ_JAAGOU010000012.1, from coordinate 135,001 downwards.
GCCGTAGTAGGTGACGAAATGCTCGGCCAGACGGTCGGTCAGCGCCTCAAGCTCGCCCGGCTCCAGCGCGGTGACGGCCACGAAGGTCACGCGGCCAAAGGTCTCGAGCCCGAGCCAGCCGTTGGAGAAGGCCTGCCGGGCCTTGCCGGTGAGGTCGCCCTCGGTCCAGTTGGAGAACTCGAACCCGCCCGACAGGCACCATTCGCCGGTGCGCGCAGGGCTGGAGAAGACGCGGCTGTCGCTCTCGTCGAAATGGATGGCGCGGGCGAGTTTCATGCGAAAACCTTCATGGTGCGGGTTCGAGAAGCGTGGTGAGCGGGATCACATGGGTCGTCTCGGCGTCGCGCAGCAGCATGCCGAAATCCTCGTCGACGCCAAGGAAGGTGCCGGAAAGCCCGTTTTGCGTGACCTCCTCGCCCATGTCCTGCGCCAGTGCGCGCCATTCGGAGTGCAGCGCGCGGTTGCCCTCGTCTTCCCAGCGGTTGACCCAATTGAGCGTATGCCGTGCCCACGCCTCTAGCAAAGCGGGCGGCTGCACTTCGGCGCAGCCCTCGGCGTAAAGCGAGGTCTGGTCGGGCGTGTCGCCGGGGCGATCGCTGGCGGGGATCAGCGGCAGGGTAAAGCCGATGACCAGCCAGTCGGGCACCTGCGCGGGATCCTGCGTGGCGGCCATGCAGCGGAAGCGCCCGCAGGAGGCGCCATTCACGCGGATTCCGCCGTGCCAATCCAGATGCACCGCAACCTCGGGCGGGGCCATCACGCCAAGCGCGTTCTGGAACCCCACACCGCAGAGCGGCAGCATCGCCATGGCCTGCGCCAGCGGCACCTCGGGAGCGAAGACCAGCGCCCCCTGCAGCGCGTCCGCGCCGAGCCGATAGGCGACCAGCCCGGCATCGCAGCCCAGAAGGGCGCGCTGGCAGGCATGGTCGAAGGCATCGGTGGTGACCTCCTCGCCCCACAGCAGGGGCGGGAAGGCCAGATCCTCGGCGGTGCTCATGCCACCCCCTGCGCCACCAGCGCCGCGGCTATGTCGTGGAACGACTTGGCCTGCGCGCTGTCGGGCTGGCTGACCACCACCGGCGCGCCGCCATCCGAGGCAAGGCGGATCTGCAGATCGAGCGGCACCTCGGCAAGCAGCGGCACACCGAGTTTCGCCGCCTCTGCCGCGACACCGCCATGGCCGAAGACATGCTCTTCGTGGCCGCAGTTCGAGCAGATGTGCGTGCTCATGTTCTCGACCATGCCGAGGATCGGCACGTTGAGCTGCTTGAACATGTCGATGCCTTTGCGCGCATCGAGCAGCGCCACGTCCTGCGGCGTGCTGACCACGATGGCGCCGTCGACCTTGGCCTTCTGGCTGAGGGTCATCTGCACGTCGCCGGTGCCCGGCGGCAGGTCCACGAGCAGCACGTCGAGCGCGCCCCATTGCACCTGCATCAGCATCTGCTGCAGCGCGCCCATGAGCATCGGCCCGCGCCAGACCACCGCCTGATCCTCATTGGTCATCAGGCCGATCGACATCATGGTCACGCCGTGATTGCGCAGCGGCAGGATGGTCTTGCCGTCGGGCGAAGCGGGACGACCCGAGACGCCCAGCATCCGCGGCTGGCTCGGCCCGTAGACATCCGCATCCAGCAGGCCGACGCGGCGGCCCTGCTGCGCCAGCGCGCAGGCGAGGTTCGACGAGACGGTGGATTTGCCCACGCCGCCCTTGCCCGAGGCGATGGCGATGATGTGGTTGATGCCCGGCACCGGCTGCGGACCCTGCGGCTCGGCCTTGCGCATCTTCAGATCCGGCGGTGCCTTCTCGGTGTGGCCGGTCATCACGATGGCCACCGCCGAGACACCCTCGGTGGCGCGCAGCGCGCTTTCCGCCTGCTCCTTGATCTTGGTGTAGGCGGTGCTCTGGCTGGGCGGGATTTCCATGACGAAACGCACCGCGCCCGCCTCGTCCACGTTCAGCGCGCGCACGACGCCGCTCGACATGATGTCACCGCCCGCAACCGGATCGGCAATGCTCTTCAGGACGGATTGAACCGTCTCTCTGCTGGCTGGCAAGTCTTACTCCTGTCCCTTGATCTCGCCCGTGACCTCATGGGTCAGGCCAAGCTCCTCGATCGTCACCACGGCCTTCACCGCGTAGCTTTTGCCGCTGGTCGCGTTCTCGCGCATGGCCTCTTCGATGGCCTGCTGCGAGGTGACGCCCACCTGCTTGAGGAACTTGCGCATGGACATGTTGAAATCGTCGCTCATCGGGGTCTCCCTTGGGTCGCGGCTCAGTGGTCGCGCCGCTTGCTGAGATAATCGTCGGTCGTCCGGGGCCGCGGGCGTTCCCCGGCGGCGAAAGGGTTGTCCTGCGCATGATACTGCGCATTCACCCGGCAGTCGTCACACATCTGGATCATCCGCAGCTTGTCCCCGCTGAACATGGCATGGGACTGAAGCTTTTCGGTGATCCGGTCAATGGTCGACTTCACGCCGAAGAGCGAGCCGCACTCGATGCAGGCAAAGGGCTCTTCCTCGTTGATCACCCGCTGCTCCAGCGCCTCGTCGCCCAGTTGCAGGCGTGGCTCGAGGGTGATCGCATCCTCGGGGCAGATGTTGGCGCAGAGCCCGCACTGCAGGCAGGCGTCTTCCTGAAAGCGCAGCTGCGGCAGGTCGGGATTGTCGCCAAGCGCGCCCGAAGGGCAGAGCGAGACGCAGGACAGGCACAGCGTGCAGGCGTCCTGATCGACCAGCACCGCGCCATAGGGCGCGCCTTCGGGCAGCGGCAGCGTCTCGGCGCCGGGATGCAGGGCGCGGGCGGCCTGCCGGGTGATCTGGCGGCGGGTGCCCATGGGGCGCACCGGCGTGGCGACGGGCGCGGGCGCCTGCTCGGCATAGAGCGCTTCGGACATGGCGTCGGGGTCGGGCGTTTGCAGCAGCGTGACCTTGCCGCCGCCGCTGATCGCATCGGAAAGCGCCACCTGCGCCGACAGCGCGGGGATATCGGCGCCCGGCCCCGGCAGCACGGTCACCGAGGCGAAACCGGCGGCCAGCGCGGCCACCGTCTCGGCATGTCCGAAGGCGCCGATGGCGCGAATCTCCATCGGGATCACGTCGGCGGGCAGGCCATCGCCGTGGCGCGCCGACAGGCGGATCATCTCGGCGCCATGCGCGTCATGCACCAGCAGGCGCGGCGCATGGCCGCCCGCTTCGAGATAGGTCTTCGCCAGCGTCTGCACCCGGCGGAACGTGAGGTCCACCGGCGGCGCGTCGTAGCTGATCGCGCCCGACGGACAGGCCGAGGAACAGGCGCCGCAGCCCGCGCAGATCATCGGGTCGATCGTCACATGCTCGCCATCGGGCGAGATCGCGCCGGTGGGGCAGAGATCGAGACAGTTGGTACAGCCGGTCTGCCCGGCGCGCGAATGGGCACAGAGCAGCGGCTCGGTGCGCAAGTAGAGCGGCTTTTCGAAAGTGCCGACCAGATGCGAGGCGGCCATGACCGCGGCCGCCACCGCCTGCGGGCGGCCCGGATCGGCGCGCAGGTAGCCCTCGCGCTTTTCATGCGCCGGGAAGAGCGGCGGCTCACGGCGCAGGTCGAGGATCACGTCGCATTCCGAAATGCCACCATCGCGCGGCTCGGTCAGCGTGAAGGCACGGCCCTCGGGCTCGATCTGGCGCAGCGCGTCGATGGTCACGCGGAACTGCCCCAGCGCGCCCTGCGCCTTGCGCAGCTTGCCGGTGACCACGTCGTAGGCGCGGGTGTCGGGAAGCTCGTCGGCCTCGTCCAGCAGCACGGTCACACCAAGGTGCGGCGCCAGCTGTTCGGCGGCCTCAATCGCCACGTCAGAAGACCCCAAGATGAGGCACAATCCCTCAGAGATCACATCAAGGGTCTTCTCGGGGGCGGCGGGCAGCATGGCCTCGGCGGCGAGGGCGGACATTTTGGCCACTTTAGAGCCTTGGTCTGCGCTCCACCCGGCGCGGTCGCGCAGGTCCAGAAGCGGCGCAGGCTCGACCCCGAGTTCCTCGGCCAGTGCCTCGAAGGTGCGGCTCTCCTGCGTGCAGCACAGGACAACATTCCCCTGCGTCAATCCCTTTGCGGCGCGGTCCGCCTGGGTGGTGCAGAGCGATTTGCAGGGCGGGGTGACCTCGAATCCCGTCGCCTTGGAGAGGGCCTCGGCATCGATGGACTGACTGCCCATACAATCACATGTTATCAAGGTCTTGGTCATGGTTTCCTTCCTGGCAGACGGCGCATCTTGAGGGCTTTCGTCGCTCGGTGAGACCGCTAGCTAGACCCGATTCGCCTGTGCCCACAACTCAATTCCTCGGGCGGAAAGCCGCCGATCCCACAACGCGCCCTAGGCTGGGGGACGAGGTGATTCGCATGCTGCGCCGCGGCGCTTTTCCAGAGCAAAAAACTCGGGATGGACATTTCGTCCCTGCCTCATTTTTGCCCATTGCCCGACTACCCAAAATGTCCAGTCGAGGCCGCAGAATACCGCGGTGCACCAATTGGCCCTTTCACCATGAGGTCTACATGTTTCAATGAGCGCGGGAGGAAGGATATCACTGTGACCGGTCATCCGAGCAACGATCAATTCATGTCCATTGGCGTGGTTCTGCGCCGCACCCCCGGCGTCACCCGCTGGGCGAAATGGGCGTGGCGCGCCGTCGCGGTGCTGCCGGGCGCGGGCCCGGCGGACTGGCGAGAGCTGCGCCGTGAGGGTGACGTTGTCGAATATCACGCCGGAACCCTGTCGCTGGAACTCTACCGCGCCGAGACCGAGGCCTATCTGCACGGCATCACCGCCCGCGAGCCGAGCGTTTACGTGATCATGCGCCCCACGCTGGGCGAGCACCCGTTCGAAATCGTGCTGGTCACTGCCTCGCCCTACGAGGCGCAGGACTATTCCGACAGCGGCGAGGACATCGTTGAAAAGGTGCCCATGCCCGCCGGGCTGCTCGCTTGGGTGGGCGATTTCGTCGAGCGTTATCATGAAGAAGAAGAGTTCGTGAAACGTCGCAGGGATCGTGCAAAGGTGGACGGCAAACAGGACGGCATCGGCGATCCGCGCATCTCGACCAGCGCGGATGTCTACGCCTCGCCCGCCCTGAAGCGAGGGAGGCTGCAGTGAAAGATTTCTGGTCCCGCCGCAAGGCCGCCGTCGAGGCCGAGACCCGCGCCGAGGAGAAGGCGCAGGATGATGCCCGCCGTGCGGAAACCGAGGCGCAGCTTGCCGAGCGCAGCGACGAGGAGCTTTTGGCCGAGGCCGGCCTGCCGCTGCCTGAAGAGATCACCGATGGCGAGATGGTGCGCAAGTTCCTGCAATCGCAGCTGCCCAAGCGCCTGAAGAACCGCGCGCTGCGCACGCTGTGGCGCTCGAACCCGGTGCTGGCCTGCCTCGACGGGCTGAACGACTACGATGGCGACTTCACCGCCGTGACGCCCGCCGCCGACTTCAAGACCACCTATCAGGTGGGCAAGGGGCTGCTGGCGCATCTCGAATACGTTGGCCAGAAGGACGACGAAGAGGCCGCTCCTGCCGAGGCTGCGGAAGACCCGCAGGCCCTTGCAGATGAGGGCCCCACCGATGCCGGAACCGCCTCGATCCGCGCGCCCGAAACGCTCGGACCGACGGTAGAGGCGCAGCCAGTGATCCCGCCGCTGCAGCCCGCCGAGCCGCAGGCGGTACAGATCGCCCAGATTGACCCCGAGCCCGAGGAAAGCTCCCTGCCCGCCAGCGCGCGGCGCATGCGCTTTTCCTTCGAGGCCTGATGATGACGGACACGCCCAATATGACCGCTGCCCCCGAGACCCGCATCGCCGAAGAAGACCGTCTTCGCGCCGATCTTTACAACTTCCTTGGCCTGATCCTTGCGCGGCCTGCCGATCAGGGGCTGATCGATCAGACCGCCGGGCTGACCGGAGACGAAAGCCCGATCGGCGAGGCGGTGACCACGCTGGCCAAGGTCGCGCGCCTGTCGAAACCGAAAGCGGTCGAGAGCGAGTACAACCGCCTCTTCATCGGGCTGGGGCGCGGCGAGTTGCTACCCTATGCGTCCTACTATCTGACCGGCTTTCTGAACGAGAAGCCGCTGGCATTGCTGCGGCAGGACATGACCGCGCGCGGCCTCGCCCGCGCCGAGAATGTCTTTGAGCCCGAGGACAATATCGCAAGCCTCATGGAAATGATGGGCGCGATGATCGTCGGTCGCTTCGGCACGCCCGCGACGCTGGGCCAGCAGAAGAGCTTTTTCAACAAGCACATCGGCCCTTGGGCCGGGCATTTCTTTTCGGATCTCGAAGGTGCCAAGAACTCCGTTTTCTACGCCCCTGTTGGCCGTCTTGGCCGGGCGTTCATGGAGCTTGAGGCAGAAGCCTTCCGGATGAGCGCGGAGTGATCCGCATAGGGGCGGGCAACCGCCGCAACCCAGAGAGAGGAGGTCTCTCAATGAAGAGGAAAGACGAGCAGGCGAGCAGCCGCCGCGATTTCCTGAAGATGGCTTCGACCGCCGCGCCGCTTGCGGCCGTCGCCGTGGCCACCACCAACGGGACCGAGGCCGAGGCCGCCGAGCCCGATCTGCAGTCGAACAAGCTGCAGGATACCGCGCACACCCGCGCCTATTACGCCGCCGCCCGGTTCTGACCGGACGAGGCTTTCCCCGCCAAGGACGACTGGTTGCGTGACGCCCGACTGTCCAAGGCTCTGAGCATAACCAAGCAAGCGAGGCACCATGGGGGGCCGAGCACGCAAGGGGAGAGAGAAACATGTTGAGGAAAAAGACCAACGGGGTTGCGCGACGCCCCCAGCGGACAAGTATCCTTTCCGAGGCGGCCAATGCCTCGGTTGATCGCCGCGCCTTCCTGCGCGGCTCGGGTCTGGCCATCGGCGGTCTGGCGGCGGTTGCCGCGACCGGCGGCACCGTGACCCAAGCCACCGCCGCCACCGCGGCCGCGGGCGACGTGAAGACCGTCAAATCGGTCTGCACCCACTGCTCGGTCGGCTGTACGGTGATGGCAGAGGTGCAGGGCGGCGTCTGGATCGGGCAAGAGCCCGGCTGGGACAGCCCCTTCAACCTCGGCTCGCATTGCGCCAAAGGCGCCTCGGTGCGCGAGCACGCGCACGGCGAGCGCCGCCTGAAGTACCCGATGAAGAAGGTGGGCGGCGAATGGCAGCGCATCTCGTGGGAGCAGGCGATCAACGAGATCGGCGACCAGATGATGGACATCCGCGACAGTTCGGGTCCTGACTCGGTCTACTGGCTCGGCTCGGCCAAGCACAGCAACGAACAGGCCTATCTGTTCCGCAAGTTCGCCGCCTATTGGGGCACCAACAACGTCGATCACCAGGCACGTATCTGCCACTCGACGACGGTTGCCGGCGTTGCGAACACATGGGGCTACGGCGCCATGACCAACTCGTACAACGACATCCACAAGTCGCGTGCGATCTTCATCATCGGCGGCAACCCCGCCGAGGCGCACCCGGTTTCGCTGCAGCACGTGCTGAAGGCGAAAGAGCAGAACAACGCGCCGCTGATCGTCTGCGACCCGCGCTTCACCCGCACCGCCGCCCATGCGGACGAATACGTCCGCTTCCGTCCGGGGTCGGACGTGGCGCTGGTCTGGGGTCTGCTTTGGCACATCTTCGAGAACGGCTGGGAAGACCGCGACTTCATCCGCAGCCGCGTCTGGGGCATGGATGAGATCCGCACCGAGGTCGCCAATTGGACGCCCGACGAGGTCGAGCGTGTGACCGGCGTGCCGGGCAGCCAGCTCGAGCGCGTGGCGCGGACGCTGGCCAACAACCGTCCGGGCACCGTGATCTGGTGCATGGGTGGCACGCAGCACACCAACGGCAACAACAACACCCGTGCTTACTGCATCCTGCAGCTGGCGCTCGGGAACATGGGCACCGCCGGCGGCGGCACCAACATCTTCCGCGGCCACGACAACGTGCAGGGTGCAACCGACCTTGGCGTTCTGGCCGACACGCTGCCGGGCTACTACGGCCTGACCGCGGGCGCTTGGGCCCACTGGGCGCGCGTCTGGGAAGAGGATCTCGACTGGCTCAAGGGCCGCTTTGCCATGCTGAAAGGCAAGGATGGCAAGGACAAAGAGATGATGGGTCTGACCGGCATCCCGGTCTCGCGCTGGATCGACGGTGTGCTCGAGGCGAAGGACAACCTCGAACAGCCCGACAACACCCGCGCCATGGTGTTCTGGGGCCACGCCCCGAACTCGCAGACCCGCCTCAAGGAAATGAAGACGGCGATGGAGAAGCTCGACCTGCTGGTCGTGGTGGACCCCTATCCCACCGTCTCGGCGATCCTGCACGACCGGACCGACAACACCTATCTGCTGCCGGCCGCGACGCAGTTCGAGACCTACGGCTCGGTCACCGCGTCGAACCGCTCGATCCAGTGGCGTGACAAGGTTGTGGATCCGCTCTTCGAGAGCCTTCCGGACCACATCATCCTGCACAAGTTCGCCACCAAGTTCGGCTTTGCGGATCGCATGTTCCGCAACATCCAAGTGAACGGCGAAGAGCCGCTGATCGAGGATCTGACGCGCGAGTTCAACAAGGGCATGTGGACCGTGGGCTATACCGGCCAGTCGCCGGAACGTCTCAAGATGCACATGGCCAACCAGCACACCTTCGACCGCACCACGCTGCGAGCGCTGGGTGGTCCGGCTGACGGCGACTATTACGGCATGCCGTGGCCGTGCTGGGGCACGCCCGAGATGAACCACCCGGGCTCTGCAAACCTTTATGACATCTCGATGCCGGTGGCCGAGGGCGGTCTGCCCTTCCGGGCCCGCTACGGCGTAGAGCGCAACGGCGAGAACCTTCTTGCCGAGGGCTCTTACACCGTCGGCTCCGAGATCGAGGATGGCTATCCCGAGTTCACCATGCAGATGCTGATCGATCTCGGCTGGGACAGCGATCTGACGCCCTACGAGCGGAAGATGATCGAATTCGTCGCGGGCTACATCGACGAGCGCCCCGAGACGGACACGGACCTTGGCGAGCAATCGCAGACCGGGCCCTACCCGTCGGACGCAGCCGAGAAGATCGGCGGCGTGAACTGGAAGACCGACCTTTCGGGCGGCATCCAGCGCGTGGCGATCAAACATGGCTGCGCCCCCTACGGCAACGCCAAGGCACGCTGCGTGGTCTGGACCTTCCCGGATCCGGTCCCGGTGCACCGCGAGCCGCTCTACACCAACCGGCGCGATCTGGTGGAAGACTACCCGACCTACGAGGACAAGACCTTCTGGCGGGTGCCGACCATGTACGCTTCGATCCAGAAGAACGACTTCTCGAAGGACTATCCGATCATCCTCACCTCCGGCCGTCTGGTCGAATACGAGGGTGGCGGCGACGAGACCCGGTCCAACCCGTGGCTCGCCGAGCTTCAGCAGAACATGTTCGTCGAGATCAACCCGCGCGACGCCAACAACCTTGGTGTGCGTGACGGGGCGGACGTCTGGGTCGAAGGCCCGGAGGGCGGCAAGGTCAAAGTGATGGCCATGGTTACCCCGCGGGTGGGCGAAGGCGTTGCCTTCATGCCCTTCCATTTCGGCGGCTATTTCGAGGGTGAAGACCTGCGCTCGAAATATCCCGACGGGGCGGACCCGATCGTGCTGGGCGAGTCGACCAACACCGCGCAGACCTATGGCTATGACTCCGTCACACAGATGCAGGAGACCAAAGCCACTCTCTGCAAGATCATGCCGGCGTAAGGAGAGCGATACATGGCACGAGCTAAATTCCTCTGCGATGCCGAACGCTGCATCGAGTGTAACGCCTGCGTCACCGCGTGTAAGAACGAGCACGAGGTGCCGTGGGGCATCAACCGCCGACGTGTGGTGACCATTCAGGACGGCCAGCCGGGCGAACGCTCGATCTCGGTCGCCTGTATGCACTGCTCGGACGCGCCCTGTATGGCCGTCTGCCCGGTGGATTGCTTCTACCAGACCGAAGAAGGTGTGGTGCTGCACTCCAAGGACCTGTGCATCGGCTGCGGCTACTGCTTCTACGCGTGCCCCTTCGGCGCGCCGCAGTACCCGCAGGCGGGCAACTTCGGGTCGCGCGGCAAGATGGACAAGTGCACCTTCTGCAACGGCGGCCCGGAAGAGAACAATTCCGCAGCCGAGTTCCAGAAGTACGGGCGCAACCGGATCGCCGAGGGCAAACTGCCCATCTGCGCCGAGATGTGCTCGACCAAGGCCCTGCTGGCCGGTGATGGCGACGAAGTGTCGTCGATCTACCGCGAGCGCGTGGTGGCCCGTGGCTTCGGCTCGGGCGCCTGGGGCTGGGGCACCGCCTACGACGAAAAGGCCAACTGAGCCATCCCGGCAGGCCCGCGGGCCTGCCGCCACTTCAAGTCCCGCGCGGGGCGGCGATGGCCGCCGTTCCGCGCGGTTCTGGCGTGAACCTACATCCGGGAGATGACCATGCTGCGCCAATTGCTGGCCCTTTTCGCACTGGTCCTGATGGTCGCCGCCCCGTTGGGCGCCGCGGCTCAGGACGCTGTTTTGCTGCCACCCGAGCCCGACCGCTCCGCCACAGGCGGGGCGCAGACGCTCGAGGACATCATGCGCCGGCAAGCGGGCATCGAGATCGATGACAGCTTCCGCCGCGACAACATCGGCGGCGACGCCAACAACGTGCCGGGCATGGGTCCGCTCGGCGGCGCTTCCGACCCCGACCTGTGGCGCGCCCTGCGCTACAATGAGGCCGACGTGCGTGCCTCGACCCTCAACCCCAACGGCAAGGTGCTGATCCAAGACGGCGGCATGTGGTGGCTCGACTTCCGGGAAGGCCCGCTGCGGACCTATGGCGGCTGGCTGCTGCTCGGCACCATCGCCATCCTTGCGGTGTTCTTCCTGCTGCGTGGCCGGGTGAAGATCGATGGCGGCAAGACCGGCAAGACCGTGCAGCGCTTCAAGTGGATCGAACGCTTTGCGCATTGGACGCTGGCGGGCTCGTTCCTGCTGCTGGGGTTCACCGGGCTGTTCACCCTTTTCGGGCGCAAGTATCTGATCCCGCTCATGGGGCATGATTTCAACTCGGTGCTGCTGCATTACTCCAAGCTGATCCACAACAACGTCAGCTGGGCCTTCATGCTGGCGCTGATCATGGTTTTCGTCATGTGGATCTGGCACAACCTGCCCGACCGCACCGACATCACGTGGTTCGCGCAGGCCGGTGGCATCATCGGCAACAAGCACCCGCCCGCCAAGAAGTTCAACGCCGGTCAGAAGATCATCTTCTGGAGCGTCATCCTGCTGGGTGCCTCGGTGTCGGTCTCGGGTCTGTCGCTGCTCTTCCCCTTCGATCTGCCGCTCTTTGACAAGACCTTCGCGATCCTCAACAACTGGGGCGTGCCGGGATGGGTCGGCATGGAGAGCTTCCCGGTGGCCCTTGCCCCGCAGGAAGAGATGCAGTTCGCGCAGCTTTGGCACGCCATCGTCGCATTCCTGCTGATGGCGGTCATCATCGGCCACATCTACATCGGCACGATCGGTATGGAAGGCGCTTATGACGCCATGGGCTCCGGTCAGGTCGATGAGAACTGGGCGCATCAGCACCACTCGATCTGGTACGACAAGGTGAAGGAACGCGAAGCCGCCGAGGCCCGCAAAGCCGCCGGCAATTCGGCCACTCCGGCGGAGTGAGCCCATGGGCCGGCTGGCCTTCGCCTTTGTGCTGACGCTCTGTGCCGCCCCGCTGGCGGCGCAGGGCGAAAGCGTTCCCGAGTTCAGCACCTTAAAGGGTCACGGCGGGCCGATCATGGCGATTGCCGTCTCTCCCGAGGGGCAATTGGCGACCGGCAGTTTCGACAATTCCGTCGGGCTCTGGCAGGCGGGCACGCCGCGCTGGCTCGAAGGCCATGAGGCGGCGGTGACAGCGCTGACCTATGGCCCGGACGGCACGCTGGTCTCGGGCGGCGATGATTTCGCCGTGCGGGTCTGGGGCGAGACGCCGCGCGTTCTGGGCCATCATCAGGGCAAGGTCGCGGCGCTCGCGGTCTCGCCCGATGGGCAAACGCTCGCCAGCGGCAGCTGGGACGGCACGATCCGTCTCTGGCCTCTGACCGGCGGCGAGGGCAGCGCCCTGCCCGCACCCGGCGCCGGGGTCAACGCGCTTGCCTTTGGCCCAGACGGAGGGCTCTACGCCGGAACCATGAGCGGCGCGCTGCTACGCTACGCCCCGGAAGGCAGCACCCCTGTGCCGATGGTGCAGCACGGCTTTGGCATCAACCGCATCACCCTCGGCCCCGACTGGATCGCCTATGGCGCGGTGGATGGCGGCACGCGTGTGCTGGACCTCGAGACCGGCGCGCAGATCGCCGATCTCACGCTCGAGCGGCGGCCCATCCTGTCGATGGCCCACCACCCCGCCACGCATCAGTTGGCGGTGGGCGACGGCGAAGGTTTCATCATGATCGTCGACACGCAGAGCTGGCAGATCACCCGCGACTTCCGCGCCACCCGTCAGGGGCCGGTCTGGGCGCTGGCCTTCTCGACCGATGGCACGGTGATCCACGCCGGCGGGCTCGACGATGTCGCCTACGCGTGGCCGGTGGAGATGCTCGACGCCTTCGAGCCCGGCATCTCCGGCGCGCGCAGCTTCCTGCGCGATGTCGCGACCATGCCCAATGGCGAGCGGCAGTTCATGCGCAAATGTTCGATCTGCCACGCCACGACCCCCGGCCCCTCGCGCAAGGCCGGGCCGACGCTGCACGGCGTCTTTGGCCGACCCGCGGGCACGGTGCCGGGCTACATCTACTCCGACACGCTGAACGGCGCGGGCATCATCTGGGACGAGACCACGATCGACGCGCTGTTCGATCAGGGGCCGGATCACTACATTCCCGGCTCCAAGATGCCCATGCAGGTGATCGCGGGCAGCGATGACCGCGCCGACCTGATAGACTATCTCAAACGGGCCACCACAGAGCAGCCCACCAAAGGAAAGTGACCACTTATGAAAGCCATGTTCACCGGCTTTGCCGCCATCATCGTTATCGGCATCGTGGCCTATTTCGGCCTGCACGAGATCGGCTTCTCTTCGGCTGAGGTCTATTCCAGCCAGAACGTCCGGCACGACTGACCGCGCTGAGATGACGCCAAGGGACGCCTCCGCCGACGACTACGGCCCGACGCTGGCCGGTGCTTCGATCCTCGTGGTCGATGACGAGCCGGGCATGCGCAATTTTCTGGTCAAGATGCTGGGGCCGCGCGTGCAGCGGGTGGAAGAGGCGGCCTCGGCGCAGGAGGCGACGCAAAAGCTCGACGCGGCGCATTTCGATCTGGTGATCCTCGACAACGTCATGCCCAAGACGACCGGGCTCGACTGGCTGGCCGAGCAGCAGCGCAAGGGCTTTTTCGGCGACACCATCCTGATCACCGCCTATGCCGACCTTGATACGGCGATCACCGCGCTGCGCGCCGGGGTCAGCGATTTTGTCCTCAAACCCTTTCGGGCCAATCAGATCCTCGGCGCCGTGGCGCGCACGCTCGACCGCAAGTACCTGCGCCGCGACAACACGCTGCTGCGGCGTGAACTGCGCACCGGCCATTTCCAAGGCAAGCTGATCGGCAAATCCGAGGTGATGGTCGCGGTGCGGGCGCTGCTTGCCAAGCTGGCACCGCTGCCCACGCCCGTGCTCTTCACCGGCGCAAGTGGCACCGGCAAGGAACTGGCCGCGCGGCATCTGCACCAGCTTTCGGACCGTGCCGAGAAACCCTTTGTGCCGGTCAACTGCGCCGCCATCGCGCCCGACCGAATGGTGCAGGAACTCTTTGGCAGCCTCGAAGGCGGCGAGCGGCTGAAACCGGGGCTGCTGTTGCTGGCGGATGGCGGCACGCTCTTTCTCGATGAGGTGGCGCAGATGCCCGAGCCGCTTCAGGCGGCACTTTTGCGGGTGCTCGAAGATCAGCGGATCCGCCCCGCCGGGGCCGAGCGGGAACTGCCGCTGAACCTGCGGTTCCTGTTTGCCACCAATGCCGATCTGCCGCAGATGGTGGCGCAGGGCAAATTCCGCGCCGACCTCTATCACCGGATCAACGTGCTGACGGTGGAGATGCCGCCGCTCTCGGATCGGTCGGATGACATCCTCGAACTGGCGGCGCTCTTCACCAAGCAGTTCAGTCAGGCGCTCGGGATGCCCGGCCTCACCCTCGACGAGCAGACGCTGCTCAAGCTGCGGCGCTACGACTGGCCGGGCAACGTGCGCGAGCTGCGCAACCTCGTGGAACGCTCGGTGATCCTTGGCGGCTTTCCCGAGGAATTTGCGGGCGCGGGCAGCGTCACCGGCGCGCAGGCGATCGAAGACCTCGACCTCGTGGTGCAGCGCCACATCCTGCATATGCTCGACCTCTGCGATGGCAACCGGGCCGAGGCGGCGCGCCGCTTGGGCGTGTCGCGTAAGACCATCGACCGCAAGATGGCGCAATGGGGCGAAGAGAGCGTTTCACCGCCGCCGCCCCTGCGCTAGGCTCGGGGAAAACCCGGCGGAGCAGACCCATGCGCAGAACAGTCAAATCCCGAAGCTTCGGGCCCCTCTGGGCGGGCGCCCTGTGCTGTCTTTTGCTGGCTGCCTCGCCCGCCGCAGCGCTCGACCGGGCGGCGGTGGAGCGGCAGTTCCGCGGCTGGCTCGAACAGACGGTCTGGCCGCAGGCGTCGCGCAAGGGCGTGTCGCGCGGCACCTTTGAGGCGGCTTTTTCCGGGGTTGCGCTCAACTGGGATCTGCCCGATCTGGTGCCCCCCGGAACCCAGCCGCAGACCCCCAAACAGCAGCGGCAGGCCGAGTTCGGCCAGCCTGCGAAATACTTCAGCCGCGGCTCCATCGACGGTGCCACCAGCGTCGGGCGGCAAATGGCAAAGCGCCACGCTTCGGCCCTTGCCGCGACCGAGAGGGCAACCGGCGTGCCCGGCCGCATCATCCTTGGTATCTGGGGGCGCGAAAGCGGCTATGGCCGCGTCTCGATCCCGCATAGCGCCTTTGAAGTGCTGGGTACCAAGGGCTTTATGTCGACCCGCGCCGCCTATTTCACCGATGAGCTGATCGCCGCGCTGCAGATTGCCGAGGCCGGGCATGCCCCCGCCGGGGTGATGAAAAGCTCTTGGGCTGGGGCGCTCGGGCAGCCGCAGTTCATGCCGTCGAATTTCCTGAAATATGCCGCCGACGGCAATGGCGACGGCCATGCCGACATCTGGCGTTCGGAGCCGGACACCATCGCCTCGATCGGTACCTATCTAGCCAAACATGGCTGGCAGAGCGGGCGGGATTGGGGCTTTGAGGTGCGCGTGCCTGCCGCGGTGTCCTGCACGCTCGAAGGCCCGGATCAGGGCAAGCGCATTTCGGACTGGGAAAAGCTGGGCATCACCCGCATCTCGGGCCGCCCCTTCCCCGAGCATGAACGGCGCGGCGAGGGATTTCTGCTGATGCCCGCCGGGCGGCATGGGCCCGCCTTCATCGTCACGCCCAATTTCTACGTGCTGAAGGACTACAATATGAGCGATCTTTACGCGCTCTTCGTCGGCCATGTTGGGGACCGCATCCAATACGGCGTCGGCGATTTCAGCGCGCCGTGGGGTTCAGTCGGCGGGCTCTACCGGTCGGATGTGGCGGCCATGCAGCGCGCGCTGGAGCGGATGGGCCATGACGTGGGCGGCGCCGACGGGCTTCCGGGGTTCAAGACGCGGCGCTCGATCGGGCGCTGGCAAGAGGCGCAGGGCCGCCCCGCCACATGCTTCCCCGAGGCCGCGATGAAATCGGCGCTGCGCTAAGCGTTCCAGACCACCTCGCCGAAGCGCGACAGATCGTAGCCGCCGAGGCTTTCGGCCCGGCTGCGGAAGGGCCCCGAGCGGCAGAAATGCAGCAGGCTCTGCAGTGCCGGCTCGAAATAGGCGCGGCGGTCGATGAGCAGATCGAACCGCTCTTCGATGAGCGGCACGAAGCGCAGCCCGTAGCTGCGCGCCACCGACTCGAGCCCGAAGGTCACATCGGCCTCGCCGCGCCGCACGCTCTGCACCGCTTCGTCCTCGGTGCGCTCGGTCGGGGTGAAGGTGAGGCTGCCCAGATCGACCCCCGCCTCCTGCGCCAGTTCGCGCAGCAGCACCGCGGTGCCCGAGCCCTCCTGCCGGGGCGCGACGCGCAGGCCGGGCAGATCGGCCAGCCCCTGCGGTGCCGGGCCGTCTTCGCGCAGCACCAGCCCGCGGCGGCGCGCGGCAAATCCGATCAGCACCACGTCCTGCCCCTCTGCGGCGGCACGGGCAGCGGCGAGGTTCCAACTGCCATCGGGTGCACGCACATGCAGACCGCTGGCCACACCCTCGCGCGCGGCAAAGCGGGTCAGCCCGTCCTGCGAGCCGTCAAAGTACGTCGCAAGCCCGCAGCGGGACTGGCGGATCGCCCAATCAAGCAAGGGATCATGGCTGCCCAGAAAGACACCGGGCCGCGGCGCCTGCGGCGTCATGAACCCACCGCTCTGCGCGCCTTCGATCCATGCGCGGATCTCGGCGGCGGGGAACAGCAGTTTTCCGGTGGCGCGCGAACAAGGCACCTCGCCCGAGGCGGCAAGATCGTAGACCTTGCGCTCTTTCAGGCGCAGCAGATCGGCCAGTTCGCGGACGGTGAGATATTCGTGAGGCGGGATCTGCAGGTCGGTCATCTGGGTCAGTCTTGGTGGGGGCGGCAGCACGCCGCCCCCGGACCCTATCAGTTCTTCGGCGCGTTGGGGAAGAACAGCTGCTGACCGTCGACCTTATAGTCGGCGATCACCTTCTGACCTTCGTCCGAGATCAGCCAGTCGGCAAAGTCCTGCGCCGCGTCGATTTTCACCGAGGGGCATTTTTCCGGGTTCACCGGGATCACGCCGTATTGGTTGAAGAGATTCTCGTCGCCTTCGACCTCAACCGCGTAATCCTGCTTGTTCTGGAAGCTGATCCAAGTGGCGCGGTCGGTCATCACATAAGCGCCCATGCCAATGCCTGCGTTCAGCGTCGCGCCCATGCCAGAGCCGGTCTCGCGATACCACTCGCCCGAGGCTTCGGTGGGGTCGATGCCCGCGGCCTTCCACAGCGCGACCTCTTTCTTGTGGGTGCCGCTGTCATCGCCGCGCGAGGCAAAGAGCGCGCCCGCCTCGGAGATCTTGGTCAGCGCCGCCTCGACATCGTCCATGCCGTTCACGCCCGCCGGGTCGCTCTCGGGGCCGACGATGACAAAGTCGTTGTACATGAGATCCGTGCGCTCGGTGCCAAAGCCCGCCGCGACGAATTTCTCTTCCGACGGTTTGGCGTGCACCAGCAGCAGGTCGCCATCGCAATTCTCGGCGTTCTTGATCGCCTGCCCGGTGCCCACGGCCACGACGTTGACGGTGATGCCGCTCTCGCCGGTGTAGATCGGCAGCAGGTAGTCGTAGAGCCCCGAGTTGGCGGTCGAGGTGGTAGACTGCACGATGATCGACTGCTCCTGCGCAAACGCGCCGCCGGCGAGGCCGAGGGTGAGCGCGGTGGAGGCGATCAGTTTGGCAAATTTCATCTGTGGCTTCCTTTTGCCTTGGTCATCAAAAAACTGGTGAAGGTCCGGCGGCGGTCAGAGAACGATCCGCCCGGCCAGATAATCCCGCGCCACTTGGCTTTGCGGCTCGGGAAAGAACTCGGCGGCGCGGCTGTGCTCGGCAACCCGCCCGCGGTGCAGAAAAACAACCTCGTCGGCCATGCGCCGTGCCTGCCCGATGTCATGGGTGACAAAGATGATGCGGGTGCCGCGGGCACGCGCCTCCGACACGATGCGCTCGATCACCAGCACCGAGGCGGGATCGAGGCTGGCGGTGGGCTCATCAAGGAACAGCACCTCGGGATCGGTGGCCAGCGCGCGCGCCAGAGCCAGCCGCTGCGCCTCGCCGCCCGAGAGCAGCCGCGCGGGCTGGCGCGCCTTGTGCAGCAGCCCTACGCCCTCAAGCAGCCGGTCCCGGCGGCGGCGGTCGCCGCCCCGCGCCTTGAGGACGAAATCCATATTGGCGGCGACCGAGCGGCGCAGCAGAACCGGCTTTTGGAACACCAGCGCCTGACGCCCCGTGGCCTCGGCCGCGGGCGTTCCGTTCCAGCTGATCTCGCCGGTGCTGGGGGCCAGAAGACCATGTAGCGCCTTGAGCATCAGGCTTTTGCCCGCCCCATTCGGCCCCATGATCACCGTGCAGCCCCCGGGCGTGAGCGACAGCTCGACGCCGTCCAGAAGCGGCACCCCGTCCACCTCGAGCCGCAGCCCCTGCACCCGCAGCGGCAAAAGCGGCGCGGGATGGCCAACGCTGCCTCTGGCGCGGGACAAGGGCGGCACGGCGGTGATCTGCAGGTCAGACATGGCTCCCCTCACGCATAGGCCTGCCGCGCGGCGGTCATCCGCAGCGTCTGCACCCCGGCGTTCACCCCCAGCGCCAGCACCAGCAGGATGATCCCCAGCGCCAAGGCCAGCGGCAGATCACCCTTCGAGGTTTCCAGCGCGATGGCGGTGGTCATCACGCGGGTCAGATGGTCGATATTGCCGCCGACGATGATCACCGCCCCCACTTCGGCGACGGCGCGACCAAAGCCCGCGAGCCCAACGGTCAGCAATGCGTAACGCCCGTCCCAGAGCAGCGTGGTGATGCTCTGCCAGCGGCTGAGGCAGAGCGAGCGGAACTGCTCGGCGTATTCGCTGTGCAGATCCTCCAGTTGCTGCCGAGAGAGGGCGGCGACGATGGGCACGATGAGAATGGTCTGCGCCGCGATCATCGCGCCGGGCGTGTAGAGCAGCCCCAGAAACCCCAACGGGCCGGAGCGGGAGAGGTAGAGATACACAAGCAGGCCAACGACCACCGGCGGCAGCCCCATCAGCGCATTCATCACCACCAGCACGGCGCCGCGCCCGCGGAACCGGCTCACCGCCACCAGCGCCCCGATGGGCAGCCCGATGGCGCAGGCCAGCAGCGTCGCGCTGAGGCTGACCTGCAGCGACAGGCCGACGATCTCATAGAGATCGGCCTCGCCGGACAGCACCAGCGAGAGCGCCAGACGGAAGGCCTCCCCAATATCTTGCAAAATTTACTCTCCCTGCGGAAATTTTGCGTCATAGTGACTATGCATCCTCTCGCGCAGGACGCAAGCTCAGTCAATAGTTTGAACAAAATAAGGCCCACTCCGAAGAGCGGACCTTGATCGCAGAGCGACTGCAAAATTTCCCGGAATCCTGGAAAGCCCGGAAAGCGGCCCTAGAACGGCAGTCCCACGTAGTTCTCCGCAAGGTCCTTGCGCGCAGTCTCCGAGTCCGACAGGTGCTGCAGCGTGGCCCGGCGCATCTCTTCGGCGAAGCTGTCCTCGCCCTCAAAGCGGTGCAGCATGGTGGTCATCTGCCAGCTGAAACGCATCGCTTTCCAGATCCGCGCCAGCGCGCGCTCGGAATAGCCGTCGATGCCGCTCTCTTTGCCCTGCTTCACCGCCTCGATCAGCGCTTCGTGCAGGTAATAGACGTCGGACACCGCAAGGTTCAGACCCTTCGCCCCGGTCGGCGGCACGATATGCGCGGCGTCGCCGACAAGGAACAGCCGGCCCCAGCGCAGCGGCTCGGAGACGAAGCTGCGCAGCGGTGCGATGGATTTCTCGATCGACGGGCCGGTGATCAGCTTGGCCGCCGCCTCGGACGGGATGCGGCGCTTGAATTCGGTCCAGAAACGCTCGTCCGACCAGTCCTCGACCTTGTCCGACAGCGGCACCTGCACGTAGTAGCGCACGAGGTTCTCGTTGCGCATCGAGGCCAGCGCAAAGCCATGCGGCGAGTTGGCGTAGATCAGTTCGTCATGCACCGGCGGGGTGCGCGAGAGGATCCCCAGCCAGCCGAAGGGATAGACCCGCTCGAACTCGCGGCGCTTTTCCTCGGGGATGGTCTTGCGGCTGACGCCGTGGAATCCGTCGCAGCCCGCCACATAGGCGCAGGCGACACGGTGACGCTGACCGTCCAGCGTGTATTCCACCGCCGCTTCGGAGGCCTCGAGGTCGTGGATCGTGACATCCTCGACCCCGTGGATCACCTGCGTGCCCATAGCGTCCTGCGCATCGTATAGATCATGGGTCACCTCGGTCTGGCCGTAAACCATGACCTGCTTGCCGGTGAGCGCCTTGAAGTCGATGTGCACCATCAGTTCGGCGTCGGTCAGATAGGTGCCGTCGTGCGGGATGCCCTCGGCATCCATGCGCGCGCCGACGCCCGCCTCGCGCAGCAGTTCCACCGTGCCCCATTCAAGAATGCCCGCCCGGATGCGCGACAGCACGTGCTCGCGGCTCGAACGCTCCAGCACCACGGTCGCAACCCCGGCGCGGTTCAGAAGCTGCGACAGCAGCAGGCCCGACGGCCCGCCACCGATGATCACGACGTCGGTTTTCATGCATATTCCTCCCATCTTTCGCCGCCACCCTAGGCCCGGAGGCGGCCTGCGCGAATAGACGGGCCGCGCAAAGGCTGGTACTATTCGTGCATGACCCTGCGCGCGCAAATCCCTCAGTTCGACCTTTTCGGAGAGACCGGCGGCTTCCCCGACACCGTGCATTGCGAGCGGATATGGGACCGGGCGCGCCTTCACGATTGGGTGATTTCAGCGCACAGGCACGCAGAGATCACGCAGGTTTTCTTCATGCGCAAGGGCCACGCCGAGGTGCAGATCGACGGGCAGACGCAGCGCCTCGATGATGGGCAGTTTCTGCTTATCCCGGTACGGATCGTGCATGGTTTCGAGTTCACCCGCCTGAGCGAAGGGCTGGTTTTGTCCTTCCCGGCGCCGGTGCTGGCGGCGATGCGCCCGACCTCGCCCGCGCTTTCGGCACAACTGTCGCGGCCGGTGATCGGCGAGGCCTCGGCGCGGTTCGAACGTCTGGCGGGCGACCTGCTTGCGGCCTTCTCCGAGCCCGGCCCGTTCCGCGCCAACCTTCTGGTGGCGCTGGCCCATGCGATCCTTGCCGAGATCGGCACGCTCACCCCGCCCGAGGAGGAAAGCGCGACCGGCAGCGCAAAGATGCAGGCGCTCGACCGGCTGATCGCGCAGCACATGGCGACGGGCTGGCGCGCGGGGGACTATGCCTCCGCGCTGTCGATCACACCCGGCCATCTCACCCGCCTGTGCCACGCCGCCACCGGCCTCAGCGCCTCGCGCTACATCGAGGGCAAGGTGATGACCGAAGCGAGCCGGATGCTCGCCTTCACCCAGATCCCCGTGGCCGAGATCGGTTACCGTCTGGGATTTTCCGATCCGGCCTATTTCTCGCGCCGCTTCCGCGCCCTGCGCGGCCAGAGCCCAAGCGACTACCGCGCGCGCTTTGTGGGGTAAGAAGGGCGAGCGCTGGCCTGTGGGATGGCGCTACAGCCTGCGGAATTTGCGCTTTATCCCGACCAAATCCGGGCAACTTCTGAGCAGCGCGCGGCGATCTGCAAGCGCCAGCCCGCCGGGACGGGCCAGCGCTCGCCCGGCGGCTTCGCCTTGAGTCCGGGCGGACCTGCGCTGCACCCCAGCATCCCCTCCCCCGCTTGACCCCGGGGCGCAAAGGCGTATCGCTTGCGCCGTTCAAGTTCCGTGGAGGCACCCGATGACCCGCATCATGATCAACGGCTTTGGCCGCATTGGCCGCACCCTACTGCGCCAGTTGCTCACCGATCCGGCTCATGCCGACCTCGACCTTGTGGCGATCAACGACATCGCCGCCCCCGAGATGTGCGCCTATCTCTTCCGCTACGACAGCGTCTTCGGCCCCTATCCCGGCACCGTCACCGAAGAGCCCGGCGCGCTGGTCATCGACGGCAGGCGCATCCCCTTTCACACCACCCGCGATCTGCGCGAGCTCGACCTGAGCCATGTGGATGTGGTGCTCGAATGCACCGGCGCCGCCTCGAACCGCCCCCATGCCGAGGCCGGGCTGATGGCGGGCGCGCGCAAGGTGCTGCTGTCGGGCCCTTCGGAGGCGGCGGATGTCACCTGCGTGCTTGGGGCGAACGAGGATGAGATCGGCGATGCGAGGATCGTCTCCAACGCATCATGCACCACCAATGCCATCGCGCCGATGCTGAAGGCGCTCGACGCAGGTTTCGGCATCGCCCGCGCGCATGTCACCACCATCCATTGCTACACCGGAAGCCAGCCGACGGTGGACGCGCCCGGAGCCAGCTACGAGCGCAGCCGCGCCGCCGCCGTGTCCATGGTGCCCACCAGCACCAGCGCCGCAAAACAGGTGATCAAAGTGCTGCCCGGCCTCGACGGGCGGCTGAGCGTGACGGCGGTGCGGGTGCCCTGCATCTCGGTCTCGGCGGTGGATGCCGTGCTGCAACTGCGCGACATGCCCGCGGACGCCAATGCCGCGCTGTCGCAGCTTTTCACCGGCTCGCCCCTCGTCGGGCTGACCGCCGATCCCTGCGTGTCGACCGACCTGCGGGCGCGCCCGGAATCGCTTGTGCTGTCGACGCGCGAGACCCGTGTGGTCGAGGGTGGCCAGCTGCGGCTCTTCGGCTGGTACGACAACGAATGGGGCTTCTCGGCGCGGATGCTCGACATGACCCGTCGCCTCGCGCGTGCCTGATCTTCAAATCCGGTTTGAAACACTCTTGGCGGCGCGGGACTTTACCCCCCGCCCGCTTGTGCCACTATGGCCCGCGATCACCTGACGGAGAGCCCTGATGACCGGATACCTGACCACCCATGTCCTCGACACCGCGCGCGGCTGCCCCGCGCAGGGGCTGAAAATCGAGCTTTACCGGATCGAGGGCGAGACCCGGAGCCATCTCAAGACGCTGGTCACCAATGACGACGGGCGCACCGACGAACAGATCCTGCCCGCCGCCGAGTTTGCCACCGGCACCTATGAGCTGGTGTTCCACGCGGGCGCCTATCTCGACGCCTGCGGCACGCCCCCCGAAGAGCCGCGGTTTCTGGATGTGGTGCCGCTGCGCTTTGGCGTGTCGGAGGCGGCACATTACCACGTGCCGCTGCTGCTCTCACCCTTCGGCTATTCCACCTACCGCGGTAGCTGAGCGCGTACATTTGATCTGACCCGAACGGCGCCCTTCGCGGGCGCCGTTTTTTGTTTGCGCGACAGATTTCACCGTTCTGTCATGCACATGTCGCCCCGCTGTCGCAGCCTGACGCCAGAGATCGCCCCGACGCTGCACAGCTGTGCAGCCCGGCACCACGGGGCAGACCATGAGCGACATCCAGATCTCAGGGATAGACAAAAGCTACGGCACGACACAGGTGCTGCGGCAGGTCTCGCTGAGCATCGAGGCCGGGGAGTTCGTGGCCGTCCTTGGCCCCTCCGGCTGCGGCAAGACCACGCTGCTGCGCTGCCTTGCGGGGTTCGAGCGGCTGAACGCTGGCCGCATCGCGGTCGGAGGCGAGACCGTCTCTGCTCCCGGCCACCACCTCGCGCCAGAGCATCGCGGCATCGGCGTGGTGTTCCAGAACTACGCGCTCTGGCCGCATATGAGCGTCGCGCAGAACGTCGCATACGGGCTGAAAATCGCGGGCATTCCCAAACCTGAGAGGAATTCCCGCGTCGCCAAAGTGCTCGATCTGGTCGAACTGGGGCCGCTCGCGCACCGCCGCCCCGCCGACCTCTCCGGCGGCCAGCGCCAGCGAGTCGCCCTTGCCCGCTGCCTCGCGATGGAGAGCCGGGTGGTGCTGCTCGACGAGCCGCTGGCCAATCTCGACGTGCACCTGCGCGGCGCGCTGGAAGAGGAATTCGCCGCCTTCCACGCCCGTTCCGGGGCCACGATGTTCTACATCACCCACGATCAGGCCGAGGCTCTGGCCCTCGCCGACCGCGTGGCGGTGATGGACAAGGGCCGGATCCTGCAGTTCGACCGCCCAGAGGCGCTGTTCAGCCAGCCGGTCTCGGAAACCGTGGCGGGGTTCATCGGAGAGGGCCGCGTGCTCGAGGCCGAAGACATCCGCCCGCTCGGGGCGGGCCGCGCCGCCGCCTCGCTGCTCGGCCTGCCGGTCACGCTGCGCTGTGCCCCCGGCGAGACCGCCCGCCGCCGCGCCAAGATCTCGTTCCACCCCGGCGATCTGCAACTGAGCGACAGCCGCGACGCGATCGCTGGCAATGTCACCCGCGCCACCTACCGCGGTGCCTATCTGCGCGCCGAGGTCATGGCGGGCCCCGCCGGGGACATCCCGCTGTCCGTGAACATCGCCGCTCCTGCCGCGCTGACCCGCGGCCAGCGGATCTCTCTCGCCCTGCGCGACGGCTGGGTCATCCCCGATCCCGCCGCCTCCTCTCACCACATCTGAACACGCAACCACAGGGACACCGAACATGCGTCTTCTCAGCCTCTCCCTCGCCGCATCGCTGCTCTCCAGCGCCGTCTACGCAGAAACCACGCTGACGCTCTACACCAGCCAGCCGCCGGAACAGGCGCAGCAGACCGTGGACGCCTTCGAGGCCGCCCACCCCGACATCAAGGTCGAATGGACCCGCAACGGCACCTCGGCGCTGATGAACGTCGTCCGTGCCGAGATTGAGGCGGACAATGTGCAGCCCGACGTTCTGCTCGTGGCCGATGTGATCAACCTTGGCGAGCTGAAGGCCGGTGGTCACCTCCTGGCCTATGAGGACGCCCCCGTGTCCGAATACGATCCCGCCACCTATGACGCCGACATGACCTATTTCGGCACCAAGGCGATGACCACCGGCATCGCCTACAACACCGAGATCGCCGAGCCGGTCACCCACTGGATGGACCTGATCACCGAGGAAAACCGCGGCATGATCGGCGTGCCCTCGCCGCTCTATTCGGGCGCCGCGCTGAACCACCTGCACGCGCTGCTGAACGTCGAAGGCATCGGTTGGGAGTTCTACGAGGGCCTGAACGATCTGGATATCGTCCCCGAGGGCGGCAACGGCCCGGCCACCAAGGCCGTCGCCTCGGGCATGGCGAAATATGCGATCATCGTCGATGCCAACGCGCTGCGCGCCAAGGCGAGCGGCTCGCCGGTGGATTACATTGTCCCCGAGGATGGCGTGAGCTTCATCACCGAGCCCGCCGCCATCATGGCAGGCACCGAGCACCCGGAAGAGGCCAAGCTCTTCATCGACTTCCTGCTCAGCGAAGAGGGCCAGAAGCTGGTGGCCGAGCAGGGCTCGCTGCCGATCCTGCCGGGCGTCGAGGGCCCCGAGGGCTTCCCCAAGCTCGAGAACATGACGCTTCTGGGCTACAACGTCGACGCCGCGCTCGAGACCAACGAGGCCGTGCGCGCGCGCTTTGCCGAGATCTTCGGGCTCTGATCGCGTGACGCTCCTCCAAGACCAACCGGCGCGCCCCCCTCGGGCGCGCCGACTGCTCGGGGCGATGGGCAGCGAGCGCGCGCTGATGCTGGCGCTGGTGCTCTTTGTCGGCCTGCTGTCGATCGCACCTCTGGCCCGCCTGATCCATGCCGCGCTGTTTCCGCAGGGCA
Organism: Salipiger sp. PrR002; assembly: GCF_010500775.1. Taxonomy (NCBI): domain Bacteria; kingdom Pseudomonadati; phylum Pseudomonadota; class Alphaproteobacteria; order Rhodobacterales; family Roseobacteraceae; genus Salipiger; species Salipiger sp. PrR002. The sequence continues at coordinate 109,524 of NZ_JAAGOU010000012.1, read as the reverse complement.
GTTTCGACACCGCCCGCATCGCCGACGTCCTTGGCGGGCGCCAAGTGCTGGAGGCGACGCTCAACACCCTCTGGATCGCCGCCGCCGCGACCCTGCTGGCGACGGTGGTGGGCACGCTGGCGGCGCTGCTCACCTCGCTGACCGACATGCGCCGCCGCACGCTCTGGGTCTTTGGCTTCGTGCTGCCGCTGATGATCCCGCCGCAGGTCACCGCGCTGGCTTGGGTACAGGCCTTCTCGCCCGCCAGCCCGATCCTCGGCCCGCTCGGCCTTGCGCTGCCGCCTGGCACGCGCCATCCGCTTTATTCCATGGGCGGGATCATCTTCCTGCTCGGGCTCTATAATGCGCCGCTGGTTTTCCTCTCGGTCCGTGCCTCGCTGCAACGCCTGCCCGCCGCGCTGGTCGAGGCCGCCCATGCCAATGGCGCAGGCGCCGGGCAGGTCACCCGTGACATCATCCTGCCGCTCGCCCGTGGCGGCATCTTCGCCGGGGCCGCGCTGGCCTTCGTCTCGTCGATCGGCAATTTCGGCATTCAGGCGATGCTTGGCATCCCCGCGCGCGTTTCCACGCTGATCACCCTCATCTACCGGCGGCTGAACTCCTACGGGCCCTCGGCGCTCAACGACATGGCGCTTCTAGCGCTGTTGCTGGCGGGTCTGACGGTGCTTGGGATGCTGCTCACCGCATGGCTTGGACGGCGCGGTGATCAGCGCGTCGACAGCGCGCAGCGCCCGCCCCGCATGAGCCTTGGCCGCTGGCGGGTCCCAGTGACCGGGCTGGCGTGGCTCTATCTTGTGGTCTGCCTGCTGCTGCCGCTCTCGGCGCTCTTTGGCACCGCGCTGGTGCGCGGCTACGGCCAGCCGCTGACGCCCGAGACAATCACCTTCGAGAACTTCGCCAATGCGCTTTTCCATCACGAGGGCATTCGCGGTGCCTTCCTCACCTCGCTGTGGCTGACGCTTCTGACCGTGGCGATCCTAATCCCTGCTGCGGTCGCGCTCGGCTACGTGCTGAGCTGGCGCCGCGGCTGGCTGGCAAAGCTGTTGCGGCTTACCTCCGAGCTTGCCTACGCGTTGCCCGGCATCATCATCGGCGTAGCGATGATCCTTTTCTTCCTGCGCCCCCTGCCGTTCATCGGCACCGGGCTCTATGGCACGGTCTGGGTCATCCTTGCCGCCTATCTGTCGAATTTCCTCGCGCTCGCGCTGCGGCCCATCCTCGGCGGCTACGCGCAGATCGACCGCGGCCTTGACGAGGCGGCGCAGCTGGCAGGCGCCGGGGTCTTTGCCCGGCTGCGCGACATCGTGCTGCCCTCGCTTGCCCCCTCGGCCATGGCCGCCGCGATCCTCGTCTTCATGACCGCGGTCAACGAGATTCAGGTCTCCGTGCTGCTGGTCAGTTCGCGCGCCACCACGATCGGCCCGATGATCATCTTTCTGGAAGAGGCCGGATCCTCGACCCTCGCCGCCGCCGTCGGCTGCCTGATGGTGCTGATGGTGCTGGCCCTGATGGGGCTGTCGCTGCTCTTTGGTCGCCGCCTGCCGGACGGGGTGCTGCCATGGCACGACTGACTGTGCTGAGCGGCATGGGCCGCAAGAGCGCCGCCGCCTTCCTACTGCAGACCGAGGGACGGCGCCTGCTGCTCGACATGGGCGGCGGCCTCGAGGTGGGAGAGCATCTGGACCTCTCGCGCGCCGGGCGTGTGGATGCGGTGCTGTTGAGCCATGCGCATGTGGATCACGTGGGCGCGCTGGATCGGCTGGCCGAGATCGGCAGCCCGCCGGTCTTTGCCACCGCCGAGACGCTGCGCCAGTTGCCCGCCGGCCTGCGGCCCGCGTGGGTCGAGCCTCTGCCCGAGCGCGGCACGGCGGATGTGCTGGGCCTGCGGCTGGACACCGGACGCTCGGGGCATGCGCCCGGCGGTATCTGGATGCGCGTCCCGACGCTGCGCGGCGGCTTTCTATACACCGGCGATTTCAGCACCGAGGCGGCGCTGCTGCGCTGCGATCCCTTCCCGCGCAGCGCGACCGTGCTCGCCGACGCCTCTTATGGCGACCGCGAAGAGAGCCTTGCCGCGCAGATCGAAACGCTTGCCGAGGCGGCGCGCGGCGGCGCGGTGCTGCCCTGCCCTGCGGATGGGCGCGGCCCCGACATGGTGGCGGCGCTGACCGCCGCGGGGCTGGAGGTTCAGGCCTGCGCGCAGATCGCCGCAGAAACCGAACGCCTCACCGGCAGCCGCCCGCCCGTGGCCACCGCCGAAACCGCGCAGGAAGGGCACATCATCGTCGCCGACGGGCCCAACGCCGAGCATGGGCTTCCCGGAGACTTGCGCATGCAGCCGGGTTTTCGCTTCGTCTTTTCCGGCCACATCCCGCGCAGCAGCCCGGCCCACGCGATGATCGCCGAAGGGCGGGCGCGCTGGATGGGCTGGAACGTGCATCCGCGCCTGTGCGATCTGATCGAGCTTGCCGCCAAGACCCGCGCCGAGCGTGTGCTGCCAGCCTTCATCGATCTTGCCACCGCCCCCCGCCTGACCGCCGCGCTTGGCCCGCGCCTGCGGCATTGCACCAGTCTCGAGGTCTGAGCCATGAGCCGTCACCACCTGCCCACCGCCGTGCCCGAAGCCGAAGCCGCCGAGGACAACCGCCCGCTGCTCTGGCGCGTCGAGGAAGACATCGGCCCCGGCCTCGACGCGCTCTGGCTGGGCAATCTGCCCGCCGCCGAGGATGGTGCCGCGCTGCAGTCTGCAGGGATCAGCGCCAGCCTCAACCTCGCGATGAACATCTTTCCCGGCCCGCTGCAGCGTCCCGACGGGCTGCATCTGCGCCGCTACCAGATCGGGATGCTCGACGGGCCGGGGAATGCGCCCGAAATGCTTGCCGCGGCGGTGTCGCTGATCGACGGGCTGGCGGCGGTCTACACCCAAGGCAAGCCGCATTACCCTGCCCACGCGAAAGGCGGCCTCTTGGTGCATTGCCGGGGCGGGCGCTCGCGCTCGGTCACCGTTCTGGCGCTCTGGCTGCACCTGCGGCGGCCCGGCGCCTATCCGACCTTTGACGATGCGCTTTGCCGCCTGCGCAAGCTGCGCGGCCTCGATGCGACATACCCTCTGCCGCCGATGCTTGCATTGGCGCAGGAGGTGCTGAACCGGGGCCTCTGCGCGCGATGAAACCGCCGCGCCCGCCGCTCGGCCCGCCGAAGGGCCGCTTCGTCTCCGCCGCCGATGTGGCACGGCTCGCCGGGGTGTCGCGCTCGGCGGTGTCGCGCGCCTTCACCCCGGGCGCGCAGGTCTCGGAACAGGCCCGCGCCCGCATCACCGAGGCGGCAGAGGAGCTCGGCTATCGGGTCAACCGCCTTGCCCGGACCCTGCACCAAGAGCGGTCCGATCTCGTCGGGGTGGTCGGCGGCAATTTCTCGAACCCCTATATCTCGGCGCAGCTCGACGCGCTGTCCAAGGCGCTGCACGCAAGGCGGCTGCAATGCCTGCTGATGAACAGCGCCGGCGGGATCGCCGACGATCTCAAGCGGCTGCTCGACTACCGGGTGCGGACGGTGGTGCTGCTCTCGGGCGCGGCCCCCGATGCGCTGATCCGGCTCTGCGCGCAGAACGGCGCACGCATGGTGCTGATCAACCGCCCGCGTCCGCCCGAGGGCGCGCGGGCTGACCTCATCCTCGCCGACAGCGCGCGCGGCGGACGGCTCGCGGCACAGCGGCTGGCGCAGGCGGGCTGCAGCAAGGTGGCCGTGGTCATCTCAGGCTCGCGCACCTCGGCCAAGCTGGAACGGGCCGAGGCCTTCTGCTCGGAGATGGCGCTGCGCGGCATTCCGGTGACCCGCTGGGCCGATGGACCCAACAGCTACGACACCGGGGTAGAGGCGGCGCGCGTGCTGCTGCGACGGCCCAGTGTCAACGGCATCGACGGCATTTTCGGCGTGACCGATGAGATCGCGCTGGGGGTGCTGAACACGGCGCGGTTTGAGCTGGGGCTGCAGGTGCCTCAGGACCTTTCGGTGATCGGCTTCGACGACGCGCCGATCTCGGCGTGGTCCTCGCATGGGCTCACCACGGTCAGCCAGTCGCTGGAGGATCTGACCCGCGCCACGATGGAGGCCATCGCCTTACCCGCAGAGGCCGAGCCCATGCTCTATGAGGTTCCGGTGCGGCTGATCGAACGCGCCTCGGTGCGGACCGCCGGGGATCAGTTTGCCGGATCGGCGCCAAGCGTCGCGTAATAGGCCGCGAGATCGGCGATATCCTCATCCGACAGGTTCTTCGCCGCGGCCTGCATCAGATGCGCGCGCGGCGTCTCGGGCACCGGCCCGTCGCGGTAGAGATGCAGCCAGTTCACCAGCCAATACCCGTTCTGCCCGGCAATGCGCGGGGTCTCGGCATGTTTCGGCGTGAGCCCGTCATCGCCGCCCTCGTGGCACGAGGCGCAACTGGCGATGTCCTCATGCTCGTCGCCGCTCTGCGCCAAATCCTGCCCGCGCGCCGCATCCCCAAAGGGCAGCGCGCTCCCCTGCCACGCGCCGCTCATACCGGCGTAGCGCTCGGCGAAGCCTGCGCGGGTCTCGGCGCTCAGCGGTGCGGCCAAGGGCTCCATGAAACCGCTCTGCCGGTGACCCTCGGCATAGGCCGCCAGCACCAGCGTCAGCCAGTCCTGCGACTGTCCGGCCAGCTTCGGCGCGGTGCCGTCGCGGCCCAGCCCGTCTTCGCCGTGGCAGCGCGCGCAGGCCAGATCCTGCGGGATCGCGCCGGGCAGCCCGCCGAAGCGCACGCCCTCGCTCTCATAGCCACCAGCGCGGCCAAAGGCGGCCACTTCATAGGCGCGACGGTCGAACCCTTCGTACTGCGACAGGAAGGCCGCCAGCGCCCAAGGCTCATCGTCACGCCCCTCGCCCGGCCAGCTTGGCATGCCGGTGTACTTGAAGCCGTGACGGGCGATCCACCAGAATTCCTTTGGCTCGAAATCTTCGGAGGTCAGCATCGGCGGCTCCGGGCGCATGCCCTGCACCACCGGGTTGCGCGCAATGCCCGGCGCGCCGTGGCAGGTCTGGCAGCCGGTGGCGAAATGACCCGCGCCGAGGCGGATCAGCCCCGGATCATCGAGATCGACGTGCTGAGGCACCTCCACCCGGTTCGCCCGCACCCGCACCGCGTTGCGCAGATACTGGTGCAGGGTCTCGCCAACTCCCGGCAGATGCGGCACCGAGGCCGCGATATTATAGGGCGCGAACCAGAAGAACCCGGCCCCGCCCACGGCCAGTGCCGCGACACCGCCGATAATCCAGCGCTTCAGCCTCATGCCTGCGCCTCCTTCAGTTCGAGTGCCTGCCCCAGCCTGCGCAGCGCCGCGACGAGGTAGATCGCGCCCCCGGCCCCGGCCATCAGCGCGCCCGCCACCTGCTGCTCTTGCAGCGCCGAAAGACCAAGGTGCCCGGCGCAGATATCCCCGTAGAGCGTGCGCGGCGCGAGGCCGATCAGCGCGCCCAGCAAGGTCATATGCATGGTCGTCGCCAGCAGCACCACCGCGCCGCCAAAGCCTCCGGCGGCGCGCACCGTGGCCCAGAGCATCATCCCGGCGGCAAGAAAGCTTCCCTGCTCGAGGACAAAGCCCGTCAGGCTCAGCCGCGCCCAGAGGTGCAACGCGGGCAGGTGCCAGAGCCAGACCACCAGCATCTCGGCCACCGCACCCAGCAGCAGCGCCATGGCCCCCGATGGCAGCCGCAGCGTTGGGGCCCAGAGCGCGGGCACCACCGCCGTCACGCCGAGGTGCAGCACCATGTGCAGCACCATCGAGCCCGCCGCCAGTCCCGGCAGCGGCCCCAGCCAGAGCGCCGCGAGAAGCGCCAGCGCCACTATGCGGCGCGGGCTCAGCATTGGCCCAGCACCATGCCGGGGATCACGGTGAAAAGGATCGCGACCGCCGACAGCACGCAGAGCAGCAGCGCCACATGGCCGACGAACCGGTCGCGTGCGCGCTCGGAGCTTTGGGTGATCTCTTCGAAGATTACGAAGACCCCGCCGTAGCGGCGGATCGCCAACACCGCCAATCCGATGATCGCCGCAATGCAGAGCGCCCCCAGCCCGGCGATGATCCAGCGCGGTTCGGCCAGCGGGGTGCCGCGCCCCAGCTTGGCGCACCAGATCGCCGCAACCCAATAGCTCAGCAGGAAATGCGCCGCCCAGATCGAGGGCGCGGCGACGAGGATCCAGACCGAGCCTTGATCGATGACGCGCGGGGCGTCACCGGGTGGGACGGTCTTTTTCTCTGGCGTCCGGGCCATCACGCGACCCCCATCAGCATCGGGAAGAGCGCCAGCAGCGCAAAGATCACCACCGCCGTCAGCGCAAGGAAATGGGTGAAGAGCGTCAGGTTCACGCTGTCGGCGCGATAGCGCGGCGTGCAGCGCCCGCGCCAAATGCGCGCCGCCACGTAAAGCCGCATCACCGCATCGAGCAGCAGGTGCAGCCCCATCCACAGGATCAGCACCCAGACGGTTGCGTCAAAGGATGCCGCGGTAGGGTCCAGCCCGGCGCTCCACGCCGCCCAGCCCCACGCGCCGATCCCCAGCGCGCCAAGCGGCACACCGACGACCAGAAGCGCCATCGCCTGCCCCTGCCCGCCAGCAGACAGACGCTCACGCGCAAAAAGCGCCGTCACCCAGCCCGCCAGCAACAGCGCAAGGCCGATGATGAGCCAGCCGAAGCCCGGCAGTTTTGCCGCCTCGGGCAGGAAGTCGGGCAGCGCGGTCCAATAGAAGAAGTAGCTGAACACCAGCCCCATGAAGGCGGTCATGTCGCCGGTCATGGTGATGAACACCGCCCACCAGCCGGGCGAGCTGTTGCCCTGCGCATAGGTCGGCAGCACAAGCCCCCTGCCCGCCGCTTTTTCGGGCTTTTCAGGGATTTCCGAGGTGCCGGTCCACAGCCACCAGAGCGTAAAGCCGACAAATCCCGCCCCGAAGATCAGCGTGAGTGCCCAGAGGTGGAACGTGGCGAGGATGAACACCGCGCCAAGGCAGACGGCGGCCCCGATGGTCAGATAGCTCGGCCCGCCGACCCGCTGCACATAGAGCGGGCGCGCGTCGAGGATGTCGGTGATGATCAGCTCGCGTTTGCCCTCTTCGGCGTCGGGCAGGAACCACTCGCCCCGGTCCATCTCGCCCAGCAGGTCCTTTTGCTCCCAGAGCGGATAGCGGGTGTGGATATAGGGGATCGAGCGCACGCCCCACGGCTTGTCGGGCACTTCGGCGCCCCATTCCATCGTGCCGGCATCCCACAGGTTGCGCTCGACCAGCGGCGCCTTGCCGCGCGGCCAGAGCACGTTCACCGCCAGCACCACGAAGCCCGCCGCGAAAATGAAAGCACCCAGCGTCGAGACCATGTTCAGCACCGCCCAACCGTCTGTCACATCATAGGTCCAGACCCGGCGCGGCATGCCCATCACCCCGGTCCAATGCATCGGCAGGAAGGCAAGGTTGAAGCCGCCGAACATCAGCCAGAAGCTCCAGCGCCCCAGCCTGTCGGACATCTTCTTTTGCGTGACGAACGGGTACCAGTAGTGCACCCCGGCAAAGATCGGGAAGAGCATGCCACCGATCAGCGTGTAATGCAGGTGCGCGACGACAAAGTAGCTGTCATGCGCCTGCCAGTCGAAGGGCACCAGCGCCACCATCACGCCGGTCAGCCCGCCGAAGACGAAGATCGCCATCGCCCCCCCGGCAAACAGCATCGGCACCGAGCGGCGCACCTTGCTGACCAGCATGGTGGCGATAAAGCAGAAGATCTGGATGCCCGTCGGCACCGCCACCGCCTCGGAGGCCGCCGAGAAGAAGCTCAGCGAGATCTCCGGCAGGCCGGTGGTGAACATGTGGTGCACCCACAGGCCAAACGACAGGAAGGCCACGCCCACCGCCGACAGCACGATCCACGAATGGCCGACCATGGGCCGCCCGGCGAAGGTCGGCAGGATGGTCGCGATGAGCGCGATGGAGGGCAGGAAGATGATGTAGACCTCGGGGTGGCCGAAGATCCAGAAAAGGTGCTGCCACAGCAGCGGATCGCCGCCCCGGTCGGGATCGAAGAAGGCCCAGTCGAACGCCCGCTCCATCTCCAGCAGCAGATCGCCAGCGATCAGCGGCGGGAAGGCAAAGAGGATCATCCCCGCCACCACCAGCACGTACCAGCAGTAGAGCGGAATGAGGTTCAGCCGCATCCCCGGCGGGCGCGACTTCAGCACGCCGACGATCAACTCGACGGCGGCGGCGATGGAGGACACCTCGATAAACGACAGCCCCAGCAGCCAGATGTCCGCCCCTAGGCCGCTGTAATCGGGGTTGGACGACAGCGGCGCATACATGAACCAGCCGCCATCCGGTGCGACGCCAAAGAACACCGAGCCACAGACGAAGACCCCGCCGATCAGGAAACACCAGTAGCCAAAGGCCGAGAGCCGCGGGAACGGCAGGTCGCGCGCGCCAAGGATCTCGGGCAGGATCAGGATCGCCACCGCCTCGAAGATCGGCACCGCGAAGAGGAACATCATCGCCGTGCCGTGCAGAGTGAAGAGCTGGTTGTAGAGGCTCTGCGACAGCAGATCGTTGTTCGGCACCGCCAGTTGCGCGCGGATCAGCAGCGCCAGAAACCCGGCGAAGGTGAAAAACGCGAAGGACGTCAGCAGGTACCATTTGCCCACCGACGAGTTGTTCACCGCCGAGACGCGCCGCCAGCCGGTGGGCGTCTCCCAGACCTTCATCAGCCGCGCGCGCTGCGCCTCGTCGCGCGCCTTGTCGTAGGGCTCGGCGGGGGGCAGCTTGGAGAGGTCGATCTCTTCGGTCATGCGCGGCTCATTCCAAACTCATCAGGAAGGTCACGAGCGCATCGAGCCGCTCGCCTTGCAGGCCCGGATAGGCGGGCATGTCGATATCGGGCTTCATCTCGTGGGTGTCGGTGATCCAGCGCGCCATATTATCCGGGGTCATCGCGTAGATGCCCGCAGCCAGCTTGTCGCGCGAGGCAAGATGGGTGAGATCCGGCCCCACCGGTCCCTGCGCCTCGGTGCCGCGGATGGCATGGCAGGCGCCGCAGCCCTCTTCGTCGAAAACGGCAAAGCCCGGATCGCCCTCGGCCACCTGCGCGGGCTGCGCCTCACGCGCGAGCCATGCGTCAAACGCCTCGGGCTCCATGACGATGGCGTCGAACCGCATCAGCGCATGGGCACCGCCGCAGAACTCGGCGCAGAGCCCGCCCCAGTTGCCCAGCTTTTGCGGGGTCAGCGCCAGCGTCGTCTCGCGTCCGGGGATCATGTCCATCTTGCCCCCCAGCGCGGGCACCCAGAACGAATGGATCACATCGTCGGCGGTGAGGCGAAACAGGGCCCGTTCGCCAAGCCGCAGGCGGATTTCATTGGCGGTGGTCACCGGGCCTTCGGGGGTGTCATAGATCACCCGCCACCACCAGCGCTCGCCATCCACGCGCACGGTCAGCGCGCCGTCATCGGCGGTGATGTCCTTGAGGATCAGCAGGCCCCAGATCAGCAGCCCGCCAACGACCACCACCGGCAGCGCCACGCCGCCCCAGATGATGAACCTTCGGGCCTGTTGCTCACGTTCGGGCTTGGCCTCGGCGCGGTGGGCGTAGGTGGCCGCGCCGATCACCAGCGTCCAGATCACCGCCGCTCCGGCCAGCACGACCCAGAACAGGGTTTCGACGGATTGCGCTTCTTCTCCCGCCGAAGCGAGCCAGTTGTGACGCCCGCCGCATCCGGCAAGCAGCAGTGGAATGCTCAGGAAGATCCCGCGTTTCAATCCGTACCTGTCCCTTGCACCGACCGCTTATCAAGACGGCAACGGTACGGGGTCGCGAAAAGTTCCCAAATTTGTGAGGCTTGGGTGAAAACGCCGTGAGCGCGGCTTTAGCCGGGGCGGAAGGGATTGACGATGCGCAGGCACCCTTCGACCAGCAGCCCATCGTGCATGTCCTCTGACCACAACGTCTCGCAGCCCGCCTCGAGCGCCGCCGCCACGATCATGGAATCGTAGACCGAGAACCCGTAGCGCGCGCCAAGCGCGCGGCCGATGTCATGGGTGCCTTCGGTCAACGGGCGGGTATCGCAGAGCGCTCGGATCGCGCCGAGGAACTCTCCGGCCTCCTCGTGGCTCATCTTGGCCTTCCGGCGGCAATTCACCAGCGCCTCGTTCAGCACCTGCACGCTGATCACCCCGCCCTGCGCCAGCAGCGCCTCGGCGCGATCCGCCTTCGGCCCCTCGCCCAGCAGGTAGAGGATCACATTGGTGTCGAAAAAGCTCTGCGCCATGTCGAAGCTGTCAGCGCGCGTTGGCCTCGTCGCGGCTCAGCCGGGCGGCATCGGGCAGTCGCCCGCGGAACCGGCGCAGGCCTTCGAGGATTTCCTCGGGCCGTTCCGCCCGGCTCACCGCAAGGCCGCGCGCATCGGGATGCAGGTCGATGCGGTCACCCTCTTTAAGGCCAAGCTCGCGCACGAGATCAGCGGGCAGGCGCACGGCGAGGGAATTGCCCCATTTTGAAACTTGCATGATCGCCTCCACGCGGATGATCTACATCCCTAAATGTATATCCGGCGGGACATCGGTTCAACCTTCCGCAGGAGGCGCGGGCCGCAAAAAATAGACACCCGGGGAAAACCCCGGGCGCCACTCTTACTTAAAGACTAAATGGAACGTTTGGCTGTAATCGCCTTTCCTAGACCCGAACGTCAGACGCCGCCCTTAAAATGCGGGCGTGGCACTACCACCAGAAGCAGAAAATCTTCGATTTGATTGGTCGTGGCAGCGACCCCAGGCACGTTCAGAGTAGCTAAAAATCGCCATTTCGTGAGCAAATTTTTGCCTCAAGTGGCGAATTTCACACAAGCCGCTGTCTTGCCTCATCTTTTCCACAGTCTGTGGACATCGGCTTTGCAACCACTGCGAGAACGACTCGAACTGCGACAATACGCCCCCGCGAAAGCAAGTGAGAATCGCCTGTTTTTCCGCGCCGACTCGATAAAGGGCTCGGGTTAATATGTTGTAAACACGGATATTAATCTGCCCATGGTGGAAAGCACACCATATGATGTGGCGGCAGTTCTAGGCGCTACACTTGGCGGTAGGACGCTTTGATGAGCGGGCCGCGTTTTCGCCCTCAAACCTCGAAAGCTGGCCCATCAGCCACAATACGCCCCTGCACCCCGCGATGCCCAGACTATGTCCGGACATGTAAACGCCCCCGGCCCATCGGACCGGGGGCGCCTTCATTTGGTCAGCATCGGGTTCAGCCGAGGATGCCGTTCAGCGTCGCCGAGGGGCGCATCACGGCAGCGGTCTTCTCGGCATCACCGTGGTAGTAGCCACCCAGATCGGCGGGCTTGCCCTGCACCGCGGCCAGCTCGCCAGTGATCGCCGCTTCGCCTTCGGCCAGCGCCTTGGCGATGGGCGCGAAATGCGCCGCCAGCTCGGCATCGTCCGACTGCGCCGCCAGAGCTTCGGCCCAGTAGCGCGCGAACCAATAGTGGCTGTCGCGGTTGTCCGGCTCACCCACTTTGCGCGACGGGCTGCGGTCATTGTCGAGAATGCCCTGCGTCGCGGCCTCGACCGCATCCCCCAGAACACGTGCCTTGGCGTTGTCCTTCTGATCGGCAAGGAACTTGAAGCTCTCGCCAAGGGCACAGAATTCACCCAGCGAGTCCCAGCGCAGGTGGTTCTCTTCCACCAGTTGCTGCACGTGCTTCGGAGCCGAACCGCCAGCACCGGTCTCGAAGAGGCCGCCGCCGTTCATCAGCTTCACGATCGACAGCATCTTGGCCGAGGTGGCCAGCTCGAGAATCGGGAAGAGGTCGGTCAGGTAGTCACGCAGCACGTTGCCGGTGATCGCGATGGTGTTCTCGCCCTTGGTGATGGTCTCGAGCGAGGCGATGGTGGCTTCGCGCGGGGCCATGATCTCGAACTTGTCCGACACGCCTTTGGCTTCGAGGATCGGCTTCACATACTCGATCAGCTGCGCATCGTGGGCGCGGCTCGCGTCGAGCCAGAAGATCGAGCGGTAGCCGGTCGCCTTCTGACGTTCGATGGCAAGGTTCACCCAGTCTTCGATCGGCGCCTTGCGGGCCGAAGCCGAACGCCAGATGTCACCTGCGGCGACGTCATGCGAATGCAGCACGGTGCCATCGTCGAGGATCATCTTGACGGTGCCCGCCTCGGGGATCTCGAAAGTGGTCGGGTGCGAGCCGTATTCTTCCGCCTTCTGCGCCATCAGGCCGAGGTTCTGCACGGTGCCTGCGGTGGCCGGGTTCAGCTTGCCGTTGGCTTTGAAGAACTCGATCGCCGCGTCATAGACCGGCGCGTAGGAGTTGTCGGGGATCACGCAGTTGGTGTCACCCTCGTTGCCGTCCGGACCCCAGCCCTTGCCGCCAGCGCGGATCAGCGCGGGCATCGAGGCGTCGATGATCACGTCGGAAGGCACGTGCAGGTTGGTGATGCCCTTGTCGGAGTTCACCATATACATCGGCGGACGCGCGGCGCGCACTTCGTCGATGGCCGCCACGATCTCGGCATTGTCCTTCACGCGCTCCAGCAGATCGCCAAGGCCCGAGTTCGGGTTGACGCCAAGCGCCTTCATCTCATCGCCGTATTTCTCGAACACCGGCTTGAGCCATGCTTTCACCGCGTGGCCAAAGATGATCGGGTCCGAGACCTTCATCATCGTCGCCTTCATGTGCAGCGAGAAGAGCGTGCCCTCGTCCTTGGTCTTCTTGATCTCGTCCTCGAGGAAGGCATCAAGCTTGGCGGCGCTCATGTAGGTGGCGTCGACCACGGTGCCTGCCGGATAGGAGACGCCCTCTTTCAGGACTTTCTCACCCGAAGCGGTTTCCAGCACGATCTTCGCGGTCGCGGCTTTGTCGAGGGTCGCCGAGACTTCGTTCGAGAAGAAGTCGCCGCCCGACATCGAAGCGACGCGGGTCTTGCTGGAAGAAGTCCACTCGCCCATGCGGTGCGGGTTATTCTGCGCGAATTTCTTCACGGCGGCGGCGGCGCGGCGGTCCGAGTTGCCCTCGCGCAGCACCGGGTTCACAGCAGAGCCCTTGATGCCGTCGTATTTGGCCTGAACCGCCTTCTCTTCGTCGGTGGTCGCCTCATAGGGGTAGTCGGGCAGCGCGTAGCCCTGCGCCTGCAGTTCCTTCACTGCGGCCACCAGCTGCGGCACCGAAGCCGAGATGTTCGGCAGCTTGATGACGTTCGCTTCGGGGGTCTTCACCCAGTCGCCGAGCCACGCCAGATCGTCCGACTGGCGCTGCGCGTCGGTCAGCGCTTCGGAGAAGGTCGCAAGGATGCGGCCCGCCAGCGAGATGTCCTTGGTGCCGATCGAGACGCCAGCGGCGGCGGCAAAGCTGCGGATGATCGGAAGCAGCGAGGCCGAGGCCAGCTCGGGCGCTTCATCGACCTTGGTGTAAACGATGTCAGGCGTGTTGTTCTCAGCCATAATGCAATGCCTTTCCTGGAGGTCTGGCTCCGTTTAGCCGTTCTGCATACAAAGGTCTACAGTCGCGGTGCCGCAGCATGGGGCAAGCGGCAGACGCCTTTGCCCTACCCCGGTTCTTGCAGGATTTCCACGCTGCGCAGGATGTTTGCGCGACCATCTGCCGGTGACGCCCACGACGAGAGGAATAACCCTGGCCGATGCGTCAGTCTTCCTCGCGCAGACTCGATCCTTCGGGCAGCGGGCGCTTGATGTTGCGCTGCATGTCCATGACGTAGCCGATGATTGCGGCCACCGCTTCCCAGTGCTGCACGGGGATTTGCTTGTCGAGTTCGGCCACATCGTGCAGCGCCCGCGCCAGCGGCTTGTTCTCAATGATCGGAACCTCGGACTCGCGCGCCAACTGACGGATCCGCGCCGCCATGAGATCGGCCCCTTTGGCCACGCAGACCGGAGCCATGTCGACGCCGCTCTCGTATTTCAGCGCCACCGCGTAATGGGTCGGGTTGGTCAGCACCACCGTGGCGCGCGGCACCGACTGCGCAATACGCTGCTTGGCGCGCTCGCGGCGCAATTGCGCGCGCTTGCCACGGATCTGCGGATCGCCCTCGGTGTCCTTGGTCTCGTCCTTGATCTCCTGCAGCGACATGCGCTGCTTGCGCCGGTGATCGAACCGCTTCCAGAACACATCCGCCACCGCGATCACCACCAGCAGCGCCAGCACCACAAGCAGCATCTGCGAGGCGGCCTGCCGCGCCAGTTCGGTCACCACGCCGGGCAGAATGCCCTGCGCCTGCCAAATCTCGCGCACCATCTTATAGGTGATCCAAAGCCCGATCGTCGCGACCACCAGCACCTTCACGATGCTCTTGAGGAACTCCACCATCGCGCTGGTCGAAAAGATTTTCTTAAATCCGCTGATGGGCGAGATTTTCGACAGTTTCGGCTTGATGCGCTCGGCGGCCACAACCACGTCGCCCTGCAGCACCGCCCCGGCCAGCGCCCCCAGAACCATCAGCGCCATCAGCGGCGCAAGCAGCACCCCGACGCCGCGCAGCACGCCCCACGTGACGCCGCCGAGATCGCGGATGCCAGCCACGCCCTCGCCCACATGCACCTGACCGGCGGTCTCGAACACCCCGCGCAGAATGCCCGAGAGCGGCGCCGAAACACTGGGCAGAACAAAGGCCGTCACCGCAAAGAGCGACAGCACCCCGGTCACATTGCCAACCTCCTTGGAGCTGGGAACGTCGCCTTTCTCGCGCGCCTGTCGAAGCTTTCGCTCTGTCGGCTCTTCGGTCTTGTTGTCCTTATCCTCGTCTTCGGCCATCTGCAGCGCCCCCTCAGAACACCAGCAGGCCGAGCCATGCGGCGAATTCGTCAGCGAACTCGCGCAGCATCATCGGCGTCGCCATGACCAGCACCAAAAGCCCCGACATGATCAGCACCGAGCCCGCGACGAAGAACACCGGCAACGTCGGCATCATCCGCGCGGTCAGGCCCATGGCGAGGTTGAGCAACAGCCCCATGACAAAGAACGGCGCGGCGATCGACAGCCCCATATAAAAGCTCTGGCTCACCGCCTTGACCATCTGCTGCGCCAGATCGCCGGTCAGGATCCGCCCCGGCGGGAACACCTCATAGCTCATCACCATCGCGCCGATGATCATATGGTGCATATCGGTGGCGAAGATCACCGCCACAGCCGCCATCATCAGCGCCGAGGAGACGAGGTTTGCGCCCTCGAACGAGCCAAGGCTGGGCGAGAACGCGTTGGCGAGCCCCGAGATCATGCCGATCTGATAGCCCGCGAACTGCAGCCCGGTCAGCAGGATGCGCGCCGTGACCCCGATCCAGACGCCCAGCGTCAACTCGATCGCCATGGTCCCAAGGAAGGCGGCGGGGTTCTCGAAATCCACCGGGCCAAGCGGCGTCAGAGGATAAAGCGCCAGCGACAGCACCAGCGCCATGGCCAGCCGGTGGCGGGCCGGGAACAGCGCCTCGCCGAAGCCGGGCACGAACATGATGATGCCGCCGATCCGTGCGAAGACCAGCGCCACACCGAGAAACTCGGCGGTGAGGAACGCCGAGAGGTTCATCTATTTGCCGATGGTGGCGACGGTGCGCAGCGCCGCCTTGCGGTGAATCTCATTGTGCGACAGCACCGTGGTCATCGGGCTCACCCGCTCCAGCATCGAACGCACGAAGCTGCGCACCTCGGGGCTGACCAGCAGCGCCGGCCATTCGTCACGCTCGGCGAACTGCTGGATCTCGCGGCGGGCCTGCAGCACGAAGTCCTGCACCCGCTGCGGCGACATGACGAAATTGCGCTCGTCGCCGCTGACCCGCAACGCTTCGAGGAATTCCTTCTCCCACGCCGGGCCCATGGTGATCACCGAGATAAAGCCCGAGCCATCCATCATCGACTTGCAGATCTGGTTGGCGAGGCGGCGGCGCACCTGCTCGATGATCTGCGTGACGCTGTTGGTGCTGCGCTTGGCGTCGGCGATCGCTTCGATGATCAGCGGGAGGTTTCGCGCCGAAACCCTCTCGGCCAGCAGACCCTGCAGCACCTGCTGGATCAGCACCATCGGCGCGTTGCCGGGGATGTCCTTGGCCAGCTTCTGATACTCGCGGTCGAGCCCTTCGATCAGTTCCTGCGTGGCGCCATAGGTCATCAGCTCGGGCAGATGCTCCTTCACCACCTCGGTCAGATGGGTGATGATCACGCTTTCCGGATCGACCACCGTCAGCCCCATGCCCTCGGCGGTCTTGGCGGTTTGCGGATCGACCCACAGCGCCTCGAGACCAAAGGTCGGGTCTTTGCCCTTCTCGCCCTTCAGGCCGCAGTTGCCGGGATTGACCACCATCATGCCCGCCGGACGCACCTCGCCGCGGGCCACTTCGACGCCCTGCACCATGATGCCATAGCTCTGCGAGGGCAGCATCGGCTCGTCCTTGATGCGCACGGTGGGCAGCACAAAGCCGAACTCGCGCGCGAAGAGGCCGCGCAGGCTCTTGATCTTACCGGCCAGCGCCGCATCGGGGCTGGAGATCAGCGGCACCAGCGCCTGCCCCAGATCGAGCCGCAGACTGTCGAGCTTCAGGGTCTCTTTGATGTTGTCTTCGGCGGGTGCGGCCTCGGCCTTCTGCCGCGCAACCTCTTCGCGGGCGGCGGTCCTTGCGGCCTCTTCCGCGCCACGCTGCACCAGAATGCCAAGCCCGATCATCAGCCCCGCCAGCGCGGTGAAGACCAGCGCCGGAAAGCCGGGCAGCAGCCCGATGCCAAAGAGCAGCGCCGAGGCCATGAAGAGCGCCTTCGGGAACTTCGAGAGCTGGCCCAGAACCGCCTCGTTCGCCGCGCCTTCGGTGCCGCCCTTGGTGACGATCAGACCCGCCGCCAGCGAGACCACCAGCGCCGGAACCTGCGTCACCAGCCCGTCGCCGATGGTCAGCACCGTGTAGAAATTGGCCGCCTCCGAGAGCGACAGCCCGTGCTGCGCGACGCCGATCAGAATTCCGCCGATGACGTTGATGATGGTGATGATGATCCCCGCCACCGCATCGCCGCGCACAAATTTGGAAGCACCGTCCATCGCCCCGAAGAACCCGCTCTCGTCCTCCAGTTCCTTGCGGCGGCTGCGCGCCTGCTCTTCGTCGATCAGCCCGGCGCCGAGGTCGGCGTCGATCGCCATCTGCTTGCCGGGCATCGAGTCCAGCGAGAAGCGGGCGGAGACTTCGGCGATCCGGGTCGAGCCCTTGGTGATCACCACGAAGTTGATCACCACGAGGATGGCAAAGACCACGATGCCGATGATGAAGTTGCCGCCCACGATGAAGCGCGAGAAGCCCTCGATCACCCCGCCCGCGGCGCTGGGGCCGGTGTGGCCTTCGGAGAGGATCAGCCGGGTCGAGGCGACGTTGAGCGACAGCCGCAGCATGGTGACGACCAGCAGAAGCGTCGGAAATGAGTTGAATTCCAATGGCTTGGGAATCCACAGCGAGACCATCAGGATCAGCACCGAGACCGACAGCGACACCGCGAGGCCGAAATCGAGGATCACCGGCGGCAGCGGCACGAAGAGCACCGCCAGCATCAGCGTCACGCCGATGGCGAAGCCCACGTCGCGGTTGGCCATGCCCTTGCCCAGCAGGTTGCTGCTCTTTTTCTGCGTGGCGGTGAAGGGATCGGTCAGGGCCATCAGAACATCTTTCGGAAGGCGGGAAGCACGGGCTGCATCACCTCGCGCCCAAAGAGCGAGCGCGCGCCCTCGGCGGCGGCGCCCGAGCGGGTGGTGATCGAAGAGGTCCAGAAGTGCCCCTCGGGCAGCGGCTGCGTGGTGGCGACGGTCACCGGCTCGGCGAGGGTGCCGCCCTCTGCCGAAGCGAGCGCGCGGAAGATATCGAGCCGCTCATTGGCGATCTCGACGTTCTGGCGCAGCCGCGAGAGGTAGACGTCTTTATACTCGGGGGTGGCCGAATGATAGCGGCCCGCCGCCTCGATCCAGTCGCCGGTCTGCTCGTAGAGCGAGACCAGCAGCCGTGCCGCATAGTCGACATTCTGCGCCGGATCGAAGCCCTGCTCGTAGGAGGCAAAGGCGTCGGGGTGCCAGCGCAGGTTCACCTGCATGCAGCCAAGGTCGATCGAGGTGACGCCCGCGCCACGGCGCGCGCGCACCCAGCTGGCCGCCGTCTCGGGGCTGTCGAAATAGCGCCCGTCGCCATCGGCATTGGCAGTCCACGGCCAGATCGTCAGCTCGCCCTCATGCATCATCCCCGCCTCTTGCAGGCCGATGCCCAAAAGCAGGTTGCCGGGGATCTGATTGCGCAACTGCGCGCGCAAGATCTCGCGGATGCAGACGCCGCCCGGATCGGCGGCGCCGCGCAGAACCGGCGCGGGCGCGGCGGCGCGCTCTGTCGGGCGGTAGAAATCGCTCCAGTCGGCGCGGGCCCCCGGCGCCACAAGCAGCAGCACCAGCCCGGCCCCCAAAAGCACATCCACCAGACGGCGCATCACAGCCCCCCGCTGACGATCAGGTCGAACACCGTGTCCGAGAACTGTTTGACCATGGCGTACATGAAGGGGATCAGCACCAGCAGGCCAAGAAAGATTGACACGATCTTCGGCACGAAGGTCAGCGTCATTTCCTGCACTTGCGTCAGCGCCTGAAAGAAGGCGACCACGAGGCCGATGACCAGCGCGATCGCCATGATCGGGCCGGACGCGTAGAGCACGGTCAGGAACGCCTCCGACAGGATCGTATGCGTATCGCTTTCTGTCACCGCGCCCCCACTGCCGGATCAGACCGGCATCCGCATGATTTCCTGATAGGCCTCGACCAGCTTGTCGCGCACCGAGACGGCGACCTTCACCGTCGATTCCAGCTCCAGCGTGGCCAGCACCACCTGCTGCGTGTCGGCCCCGCCGCGCAGCCCGGTCTGCGCCGTAGCCTCGGCCTCGCGCATGGTCTGCACGGTTTCCGCCCCGGCCTTTGCGACCATCTCGGAAAAGCTCGGCCCCTCGTTCTGCTCGGGGACGATCGGGGGCGTCTTTTCGGCAACCATGTCGCGCGAGGCCCGGTAGGCCCCGCTGGCAGAGTTCAGCGAAAGGAGCGACGAGGGTTCCGCCATTCTTGGGAGTCCTATTTCAGCAGATCGAGAAGCTGGGTCCGCATGGTGCGCCCGGTTTCAAACATGTTGAGGTTGGCCTGATAGCTGCGCGAGGCTTCGCGCATGTTGGCCAGTTCGAGAATGGTCTTCACGTTCGACACCTTCACAAAGCCATCCTCGTTGGCCGAGGGGTGCGCGGGGTCGTAACGCAGTTCGAAGTCGGCGTCGTCGCGGGTGACATCCGAGACGTTCACCATCGACGCGCCGCTTTCGCGGTCGACCATCTCTTCGAAGGAGATGACCTTGCGGCGGTAGGGATCGCCGCCCGGCTCGTTGGCGGTGGAACTGGCGTTGGCCACGTTTTCCGACACGACCTTCAGCCGCTCGCCCTGTGCACGCATGCCGCTGGCCGCGACGTTGAGAATGGATTTCAGCGGATCCATGACGGCCCCTCTCAGCGAATGCCCGTGACCGCGATGGTCAGCAGGCTGTTGCCCTTGCGGTAAAGCTCGGCCGCAAGCCGGTAGTTGCCCGCCACTTCGGCGGCTTTGATGGTCTGCTGCTCGACCGACACGGTGTTGCCGTCGAGGCTGCCTTCCCACGCGGTCTCGTCGCGCTCGATCCGCACGCCATCAGGCGCGGTGGTGGTGTTGCGGATGTGCTGGGAATCGGTGGTGTCGAGCCCGTTGAAGCTGCGCTGTCCTTCCAGTGCCTCGGCGAAGTCATTGACCTCACGCGCTTTGTAATTCGGCGTGTCGGCGTTGGCGATGTTTTCAGAAATCACAGTCTGCCGCGCCCCGAGCCACGTCATGCGGTCCGAAGCGAGCTGGAAAAAGGACATTCCACCAAGTTTCATGAAGAGTTCCCTTTTGGTTGAAACAAGGATAGCATGAATAAAACGAACTGATCAATGGATAGTAGCCATGCACACGGCGTTTTCGGAGCTATCAAGTCTTACACGGACCATTGAAAGGTCAAGCATTTCCGGGCAGGTGACCTCTGCGCTGGGGCTTGTCCTTACCGTGTCGGGGCTCGAACGCGCCGTCGGCATCGGGGCGCACTGCCTTGTGCAGGGCCGCGAAGGGCCGGTTCTGGCAGAGGTCGTGGGCATCGACTCGCAGGGCACACGGCTTTTGCCCTTCGGCAGCTGGGACGGGGTGCGCACCGGCGATCCGGTACAGGTCTCGCACAGCGCCGCCGAGATTCGTCCCGATGACGCATGGATCGGCCGGGTGGTGAACGCGCTCGGACAGCCGCTCGACGGCAAGGGCCGCCTGCCCGAGGGCGACGCCCCCCGCAAGATCCGCGCCGCCCCTCCCCCCGCCTTCGAACGCCGCCGCGTTGGCGAGCGGCTCAACACCAAGGTCAAGGTGATGGACGTCTTCACCCCGCTGTGCCGCGGCCAGCGCATGGGGGTCTTTGCCGGATCCGGCGTCGGTAAATCGACGATGATGGCGATGCTGGCGCGCGGCGCGCAGGCGGATGTGATCGTTGTCGGCCTCGTCGGCGAGCGGGGCCGCGAGGTGCAGGACTTCTTGCAGGAGGATCTTGGCGAGGAAGGCATGGCGCGTTCGGTGGTCGTGGTCTCGACCGGTGACGAGCCGCCGCTGATGCGCCGACAGGCCGCCTGGACCGCCACCGCCGTGGCCGAGCATTTCCGCGATCAGGGCAAGCAGGTGCTGCTGCTGCTCGACAGCGTGACCCGTTTCGCCATGGCGCAGCGCGAGATCGGCCTTGCCGGGGGCGAGCCGCCGACCTCCAAGGGCTACCCGCCCACCACCTTCGCGGAACTGCCGCGGATGATGGAGCGCGCGGGTCCGGGCTCGGGCAGCGCCGGGGACATCACCGCGCTTTACACGGTGCTGGTCGATGGCGGCGACATGGAAGACCCGATCGCCGACGCGGTGCGCGGCATCATGGACGGGCATATCGTGCTGGACCGAAAGATCGCCGAACAGGGCCGCTTCCCGGCGGTGAACCTGCTGCGCTCGATCTCGCGGATGCTGCCGGACTGCCACAACGAGGACGAATACGCGATCTACCGCACCGCCCGCCGCGCCGCCGCGCGCTATGCCGATATGGAAGAATTGATCCGCATCGGCGCCTATCGTCACGGCAGCGACGAGGAGGTCGACACCGCCATCGCCCTCGCCGAGCCGCTGGACGCGCTGCTCAGCCAGCGCAAACACGAGGCGATGGAAAGCTCGGAAACCTTCGCCCGCCTGCACGGCGCGCTGAGCGACGCGGGGATCGTGGTGGGGTAAGGCTGCCGAACTCTACACTGCCTGCAGCTTAGATTTCGCGCCGGGCGCGCGGCCCTAGTTCGAGTCTGGAATACGCAGGATCACCTCTACCACGTCGCCGGGGTACACGAGGTCTCCGGGGCGCATCTGCGTGCTGACCTCCTGATCGCCGATGCCCCGGTGCACGAGAATTTCGGTGCGGGTCACCGGGGTCTGCCCCTGACTGCCGCCATCTGCCAGCAGCAGACGCAGGCTGTCGACCTGAGCGGTGACCTCTGAAAGCTGCTGCGAAAACCGACGTTTGTCATCCAGCACGCCCGAGAAGAAACTGTCATCCACCCGCGCCAGCTCTTCCTGCAGGCGCTGCAGTTCGGCCTTCGCCTCATAGACATCGGAATCCACCGTGAGCAGCCGGGTCGAGGCCGCCAGCGCCGAATTGCGCGCCTCGTTCACCCGGTCCGCCGTCACCAGCCCCTTGTCGCCCATTTCCAGCGCCCGCTGCAGCCGGTCCTCTTCGGATATGGAAGCCTGCTGATAATTCTCATAGGCGCGCTCGAGGCTCTCGACCCTGTTCTTGGTCAGATTGATGCGCTCGTTCAGATCGACACGCTCATACTGGCGCTCGCGCAGGGCGATCTCGATCTCGGACACCAGCGCCTTGCCTTCGACGTCGCCCAAATAGCCGCGCAGTTGCTCGGCCTCTGATTTTCCAACCGACACCCCGTCGAGCGGCGCCTCAAGCAGGATTTTGCTACGCAAAACCTGCGCTTGCATCCATTTCTGCGTCTGCAGGGCGGATTGCAGCCTTACGGTGCTGTCCGCGGGTGCCCGCAGCCCTGCCAATTCCGCAATTTGTGCCCCGCCGGCCTGACCCAGCAACGCGCGCACCGTCATCCCGGGCACAAAATCCACAGTGCCTGGCTGGGAAATATCGCCGATCACCGTGACCGGCCGATAGCGGAGGACCTGCAAATAGATTTCATCGCCCGAGAGCACCGCCGTGCTCTTCTGGGCCCCGTCGAAAACCTGCACCTCAAGCCCCGTGGCGGCGACCTCCATCTTCGTATTCAGCTCGGCCAAGGTGATGCCCGCAGCCTTGTGCTGATCCAGAAAGGGAAAGCGAATATTCCCGGTCATGTCGATCGTCGCGTCCCATGTCTGGCCAGAGATACCCGGCATGGAGAGGCGCAGACTGTCGCCGGGCTGCAGCAGGTAATCATGCACCAACGACCCGGTCCCAACCGTGGAAGAGGACGACTGGGATTGCGCGCGCGCAGCGGATGCCGTGACCAAGCCCGCGAGAGCGATGCAGAACACGCCGACAATCAGCGCGCAGGCACCGTGCGCACGCCTTGGCAAAGCTGGCGTCGGAGCGGGAGGGTCAAAGGCTCTGATCAGCGTGGCGGCGCGGCAAAAGCTCTTCAGTGTCATGACGTTTCCAATAATAGCACAAGACAATAGGGCCGGACATGCCGCGCCGATTTCGCGGAACCGACTCCGAGGCAGCGACATGTAATGCCTGATTTCAGCATAGAGGCATTTGCGGTTCCGAGCAGCTTTATTCCAATGACACGCCCGGCTTTGCGGCCCTGCGGGCGGCCAGTGCCGCGCGGGTATGCACTTGCACAACTTATTGGAGAGCCGCGCGCCGGATCAGGCGGTTGCGGCAGCGGCCTCGGCGCGAATGACCCGCGCGAGATCATCGAGTTGCCCAAGGTCGCGGCGGATGTGCAGCACGTAAACCGGCGTCGATTTCACCACATGGCAGCAGCGCTTCATGAAGACCGCCAGATGGGCTTTTCCCAAGGAGGTATTCCCAAAACGCGCGATGAAGGCGAAATAGAGCAGCGCCTGCAGCGCTTGCGTCGCCGGAAGCCGTTCTGCGCGGGTCTCGCCCTCCGCCGTCGGGGCAAGCAGGAAGATCGCCCGCGCCGGCGCGGGACGCGCCATCTTCGCCGGGTTGATCTGCTGCTGAACCTTGGTGATGGAGGGGTGTATCAGCTCGGAGCCCGCGCCATCCTCAAGCGCCAGCGCCTCGGCGGAATCGGGCCAGAGCTTTACCGCGGGAAACCCGGTCTGCACTTCGGCAGAGCTGTCCGGAGCGCTGCAGTCGAGCGCCACCAAATCATCGGTCAGCAGATGGTGGCCGGCGCGCAGCAGGCTCGACACGGTGGTCGATTTGCCCGCACCCTTGTCGCCCAGAACGATCACCGCGCCGCCATCCACATCGACGCTGCCGCCATGCAGGCAGAACAGGCCAAGCCGCTCGAGCGTGACCGAGATGACGATCCCAAGCAGCGGCTGGCAAACCAGCCGCCAAGGCACATCGGGGCGCGGATCGACGCGAATACACTCTGGCGTGGTGATCTCGAAGGCACCAACAGTGCTCCATTCGAAAAACTGCCGCGTCTCGGTGATTTCGAAGAAGGGATCCTCCGCCTGCGCGCCCTGCCGCAAGCCGTCTGAAAGCTTGACCCAGATGGTCGGCTGAGCCTCCGGCGCAGCGACCTCCAGCACGTCGATCGGGAACTCTGACGCGATGACCTGCCCAAAAGCGTGATAGCGAAAATCACTCACCACAACGTTCCCTCTCGCTGGCACGCGTTCCAATGGTCCAGCCGCTCGAGCCATGCCGCGAGATAGATCGCCTGCCACAGAACCTGCACGACCGCCGCGCTTTCCTTGGACGGGCCGTTGCGCATCAAGGCGTACCAGTCCCAAAAGACCGACAGATCGACGATCGCCTGCAAGCGCTGCTCGATCCTCCGGGCGCGGTCTGGATCGTCGAGATAGGCCAGAACGAACCCTGCGACCTCGGTATTGAAATTGGCCTTGTCCGGGCGCCATTGGACGCGCGGCGGCAGACTCCCCGCCATCGCTTCGCGCAGGACCCGGCGGCTCCAGCCGCCGCGCAGCTTGCCCTCGGGCGGCACCCGCAGGCAAAGCTCGACCAGCGCGCGGTCAAAGAACGGATAGATCGGCTCGATCCCCTGTGCAGCGGCACTGCGATGCAGCACCTCGAAGGCCCGCACCATCACCGGCGCCGAGATGGTGCGCAGATGCGCGCGCCGCTCGTCGGGCGGACCATAAGACGGTGAAAACGCCTCATCGGCGCGCTCTTTGCGTCCATCCACGTCCTGCGCCGCGCGATACTCCGGGTGCAGCAGCGCCAGCGTATTGGTGTTTGACGTCCGGCCACCCTCGATCCTTCGCCCGATCCATCCGATCGCCCGCCGCCGAACGCTGCGGCGGCGCAGCGGCGCATGCCGGTAGAGATAGGCCAGATAGGGCTCGAGCACCGGCTCTCCGTAGATGCGGGCGGCGCCGCGCATCTCGCGCCAAAGCGTGAGATAGGCCCCTTGGCTCGCCAGTTCCGCCAAACGCAGGTAGCCATGCGAGATCACCTCGTCGCCACCATGCCCATCCAGCAGCGCCTCCATGCCTTGCGCCCTTGCTTCGGCGTAGATGCGGCGGCTTTTGAGCAGTCCGGGTGCGGGGCAGAGGTCGAATTGCTCTTCAACAAGTTGCGGCAAATCCTCCGGTTGCGGCCCACGCTCTATGTGGATCAGCACCGGATCGGCCCCGATGTGTTGATTGACCTCCGCGATGAAGGGGCTTTCGTCGAAGCTGTCGCTCTTGTTGTAGACGAAAGAAAAGCTGCGCAGCGGCTTTCGCGCAGTTGCGGCTGGCGCAGATGCGGGCGCGGTGGCAAGCGCCGCGATGGATGAGGAATCCAGACCGCCGCTGAGCATGCAGCCGGTCTTGGCAGGG
Organism: Salipiger sp. PrR002; assembly: GCF_010500775.1. Lineage (NCBI taxonomy): Bacteria > Pseudomonadati > Pseudomonadota > Alphaproteobacteria > Rhodobacterales > Roseobacteraceae > Salipiger > Salipiger sp. PrR002. The sequence continues at coordinate 84,405 of NZ_JAAGOU010000012.1, read as the reverse complement.
TCCCCCCGGCGCAGCGCGACAGCGCGCTGCAGGGCCGCGCGCAGGGCCGGCGCCGCGTCGGGCAGCGGCATCGGCTCGGGCATGACAAGCTGCCAGTAGCGCTGCGTCTGCGGCGTCGATCCGGGCCGCCACGTCAGCACATGCGCGCGCGGCAGCCGATCGAGTCCAGCATAGACGGTGCGGGTCTCACTCTCTTCGAAGCCAGCGAGATAGGCAGAGACGGTGTCGGCGCGCGCCACCAGCGGACGCGCGTCCAGATGCGCTGCAAGTCGCAGATCGCTGGCGATCACCAATTGCCCGTCCTGCGCCCCGAGATAGAGCGGGCAGATGCCAAAATGGTCGCGCACCACGGTCAGGCAGGCGCTGTCGCCCTGCCAGAGCGCGAGGCCGAAACTGCCGGAGATCCGGGTCAGCGCCTCTGGCCCGCGTTTCGCGCAGAGCTGCAGCACGAGATCCAGATCAGGCAACGCGTCGCTCCCGGTGCCCTCAACCCCCTGATCAGGCCCCAGATCGGCCAGCAGCTCGGCGCGATTGTCGAGACGGACATGGCCGCAGAGGGTCAGCGCCTCTGTCTGCTTCAGAGCAGATGCATCGCTCGCCCAAAGCCAAAGATGCGGGTCTCGAACGCAGCACGCCGGGTCGCTGCCCTGTGCCTGCAAAAGGTCGAAGCGGCGCCGACTTTCGACCGCACCGGTCGACCCCGACAACGCCAGAAGTGCGAAATCGACCCTCATATGTGCTGCGAGGAGAAGCGCGACAGCGGCGCAAAGCGGCGTCGGGCCAGTTCCTCACCACCAAGGATCACGCTGTCCTGCCAGAGGAGCCAGGCATGAAAATCCGTCGCCTCGCTGGCCGCGGGCGTCGCGGCGCTGGCGGCCCCGATCACCAGCTCGGTGGGCACGCCAAACCAGCTCAGCACCGCCTGCCCGGAAATCGCCTGTGTCATGCAGGTGGCCTTGGGCACGAAACGCGCGGCCTTCGCCACGCTGCGCGCAACCACATGGGCGCGGGCGGCATTGTCGCGGCGTCGTGCATTGGGCCGGACCAGCCACTTTCGAATGCGGGTGAATTTGGTGACACAGAGCGCCGCCCGGACGAATACCACTGTCAGCAGGCAAAGCAGAAACAAAAGGCCGCGCCGGAGCCCGGCTCTAACTCTGTGCATTGCCCTCGGGGCCCTCGGGCGCGACCACGCTCGCCAAGCCCGCCGCAACCAATTCTTGCAGCAGGGCCTCGATATCCTTGCGACAGTCGTCTTCAGAGACCGAAAAGGCTTTTGTCACCGCCGAGATCAGCTGAGATAGCGGCGCAGGAGTTTGCATTGCATTCCAAACCTCTGCGCCGCTCGCGTTCAGGGTGTAGTACAGGCTCGTCTCCAGATCGAGCAAAGCCCAATGCCCCCCAAGATCAGAGGCGACAACATCTGGGCGCGCGACATAAAGACATTCCGCAGCACCGGATGCTGCCTCGTCCGAGGAGGACACGTTCAAAGAGGAATTGGACATAAATTTCGGGAACAACTGGCTGAAGTTAAGAAAATGAGTCGTCACGGTCTCGACCGTACCCATTCCCATTCGCGGTTTTGCTGTGACCCCAACCGTAGCCCCAACCATTTTTCCGTCTTCCGCCGTCCTCCTGAGTTACGTCTTCGACACGTCCAGCGCAAAGAAGTTCAGGAGCCGAATAAGGCTTTGGGTCAGTCATTCAGTATACTCACAAGATAACAAGACACGCGTTAAGAACCGCACAAAAGCGGAAGAGCCCGTATGGACTTGAATTAAACTTAGACGTGAGGCGGCAAACGTCGCAGCCGCGTCACCTCAATTTAGGAGAACATGGAGGAATCCGTCGTGCAGGTCAGGCTGCCACGAGGAGTGCCGGTCGAGAAACTTGCGTCAAGCGCCGGACCCGGGCAGCTTGCGCCGTGGGTCAGTTGCTCTGCAGACCCCTGCAAGACCAGTCGGGGTGCGAAATAGTTCTGCTTATCCATAGAAAAACCTTTCGTTTACGAATTTCAGGTCAAAAAAGCACGCGCTTGTCTGCGCCGCCTTCAGGAGAAGGTGACATCGACAAAGGGCGTCGTAACAGGGAAGCTGGCGTCCGTCTGAGCACCTTTGCTAGTACCTGCAGTAAGGGATTCGACGCGGCCCATCTTGCAAAGGCTGGGTGCGGCGTAGGCGGTTTTTGCTGTAGTGTCAGTCATTGGAAATAATCTCCAAGATGATTGGGACCTTACGCGCTCCAGTTGAATTTCCGAGCACGCGCCTCAAAATTTTTAGCACAAAATTAACCTTTCTCCAAGGCGCGGCCCGCCAAACACCCTATTCCCGCCGACGCGCGGCTAATTTTTCAGCACCCGCAAGAAATCCTGTAGACAAGTTCAATTATCCTATGCCGAACAGAGACTTAAGAAGAACCGCTTTACGCACCAAGCGGCCCGTGTCGGAAAATAGATGACCCGCTGACATCCGTCAGAACCGTCTAATCCGGCATCTGCGCTTTAAACATTCTGTAGTAGCTGCCCCGCGCCGCTACGAGGTCCTCGTGCCGCCCCTCTTCTATGATCCGGCCGCCATCCAGCACATAGGTGTAATCCGCGAATCGAATGGTCGAGAGCCGGTGACTGATTACCAAAGCCGCGCGGTCCCCAAGCTTGTCGCGGAAATTGGAGAAAAGCGCAGATTCCGCGCTGGGATCGGTGGCACTGGTCGGCTCGTCGAGGATAAGAAACCGCGAGTTGGGAAAGAACGCCCGGGCAAGCGCCACCCTCTGCCACTGACCTCCGCTCAGCTCTTCACCATCGTCGAACATGCGCACCAGCATCGTGTCATAGCCACGTGGCAGGCGCGTGACGATGTCATGGGCTCCGGCAAGTGTCGCCGCCTCCTCGATGCGCGGCCCCATGGGATCCTGCGACAGATCGCCGAGGTGAATGTTTTCTCGTGCGGTAAAGGCGTATTGGCCAAAGTCCTGAAAAACCACACCGAATTGGCTTCGGTAATCCACCGGATCAAAATTTCGGATATCCTCGCCATCAAGGGTGATCCGCCCGCCCTGTGCGTCATAGAGGCGGCACATGACCTTGATCAGCGACGATTTTCCAGACCCATTGCCGCCCACAAGCGCGACGAATTTGCCCGGTGGCAGCGACAGAGAGACGCCCTTCAGCGCCGCATCGCTGCTGCGCGGATAGGAAAATTGGATGTTCTCCAGCCGCAGCCCCTCTGACAGCGTCTCGGGCAAAGCGCTCGCCTGCGCGGGTACTTTGATACTGGGCTCGATGTCCAGAAACCGAAAGAGCTGACCAAGAAACAGCCGGTCGTCGTAAAGGCGTGAGAGGCTTTGCACCGCCGCGCGCCCCGCCGCCTCGGCGCGCTGAAAGGCAACGAGCAGCAGCACCAAGGCGCTCAGCGCCCCGGCGTTGTCGGGAGCAGAGCTGGCAATCAGATAGGCGGAACCGATGAAGACCGCCCCGGCGACCAGCGCGATCAGGGCCTCGCGGGTCGCCCTGACCCATTCAATCCGCACCTGCGCGGCGCGGATCGTGTCGCGCAGCGCGCGGTACCGCAGTCGCAGCGTGTCACCGAGATGGAACAGGCGGACTTCCTTCGCGTATTGTTGCGACGTGAGCAGCCAGTCGAGATAGGACGCCTTCCGTTCCAATTGCACGCGCTGGGTAATCCATTGGTATCGCATGCTGGTCGAGCGCAGCTGCACCATCAACGTCAGCACCAACGCCAAGATCACCCCCGGCAGGATGCGCCAATCGAGCCCGACGATCACCACGCCCACACCGAGCAAGAGGATCAGGCTGCGCAGACAGGTCAGCGCGTTCGAAATCACCTCGGCGGGGCGCTGCGCACCGACTTCGCGGGCGCGTTCCAGCGCATCGTAATAAAGAGCGCTGTCAAAGAAACTGAGGTCCGCCGCGACGGTACGGCGCTGGATTTCTTCGTTGACCACATCTGCGACCAGCAGGCTCTGTTTTGCGCGCAGATAGGTGCCGCAAGAGGCCAAAAGCTTGCCCAGCGTAAGTGCCGCAAGGGTCAGCCCCAATGCGATCATGGTTCTTTGGTTGAAGACATCGACCTCGGCCGCGCCAGTCTGCGCGATAGAGCCTACCAGAACCTTAATTGCAAACAGCATGGCAACGCCGAAAACGGCCTCCAGCACCGCCACGATAACCACCAGAAGCGTCAACCGCCCGTCGGAATAGCGAAGCAGTGCCAGTACGTTTTTCCAAAAAGTGACGTAACCGCCAATCCTATTGAACATATTCTCAAATGCCTAAAAATGTAACGATACGTGGACGTTTTGTGCATCCAGTTTGCGGCCTCCTTGCCCGGTGACAAAGAAGGCGACGACGTGGCAATTTAAGGCTACGCACGGGTGACAAGGACGCAACCGGCAGGCATAGTCAACGTGAACATATGCATTTCCAGAAGTCACCAGACCTCTTTGCCTGCTTCATGCGCACCGCAAATTTTATGAAGTCCCCGCCCCTACCGCATCAAAATGCCAAGGTGGCTCTGCAGCGATCCACAAATGAGGGCGCTAATGCCGCAGATTATGACGCCAGAGCCAGGCGCGGCGAGAATTAAGCTGAAACCGCGCACCGCCCGTCTTCGGGCCAGAACGACGCTCTTGCAGCACGAACACTCGGCAGTTGGCAGGCAGGGCCGCCCACGCCCCACCCTCCAATGTCGGCGCGGCTCCCGCTTGCCCCTCACGGCTTGGCATGCGTTCAGAATTCCCCGGCCAGCACCGCCCGCGAGCAAAGGCTGAATGCTTTGAACTTTGATACGATCGACCCATCCTTGCTCACGGTGGACAATCAATTCTTGCTCTTGATGTCGCTTTTCTCGCTGTCGGAAAGCCAGAAGGAGTTCGCGCGGGCGCTGAGCGGTGAGGTGTCCGACTGGGAGGTGGTCTTCCGCTCCGCCGCAAGGAACCACAGCCTGCCGCAACTGGCTCGGAACCTGCGCGAGATCGGCTGGCCCGACGCCGCGAGACCGTTTCAAACGGAGGTTCAGGAAGCGGTCGCGCAACAGGCGCTGCAGAACCTGAAAGTGGTGTCAGAGCTGCGCCGATTTGTCGAAACCTGCGTTTATCCGCTGGACATCAACTTCGTGGTCTTCAAAGGCATCGTGCTGGCCCGGGAGTTTTATCCCGATATCGGGCTCCGCCCGTGCCGCGATATCGACATCGCGGTAGAGCCCCAGAGGTTCGCGCAACTCCTGCGAAAGGCGCTTCAGGAGGGTTACCAACTTTATGCCCCGAACGGCAAAGGCGGCGTGCTGACCAAAGAGCCCGACATCAAAGCGCTGCTGAAGTTTGCCCGCTCCGCTGTGCTGATCTCGCCGTCGGGCATCGCCATCGACTTGCAGCCCGGCATCGACAAATTTTCGGGAATTTTCGCCAGCTATGACCTCTTCGACAATCTCAAGATGCTGGACTTCGGCGGGCTTTCACTGCCGGTGATGGAGCCCGAGTTTCTATTCAACTACATTTGCCACCACCATGCCCGACATCTGTGGTCCCGCTTGCATTGGCTGAGCGATGTCGACGCGCTGCTCCACGCCCCGAGCTTTGACCTGAGGCGCGTTCGGAGCCTCGCCCAAGAGTTCGGTCAATTGGGCACCGTCGAGGCGACACTAGAATTTCACGCCCTCGCTGCTGCGCCAGAGCGCTGGGGAGATCAGACAACGGGGCGTGGAGCGGAGTTTCTAAGGCTTTGCCTGCTCAATCTTTCCGGGGACTTAGACCTCGAAAAGCGTATGGCCATGCATATGATGGGTGGCGAGTTCATGTTTAGCTGGCAAGCGGATTCCGACCTGCTGCGGAAGGCGCGAAAGAACTGGCTTCGCACCATGCTGCAGCCTTCGTTTCATCAGTATCAGTTCTGCCCTTTGCCACCGGCCATGCAGTGGATGTACTATCCCTCCAGAATTGCGCAGTTGTTTTCTTCCGGTTTGCGCAGACTGCTTATCAAACCGCCTTCCCTGAACGAATAGACGCATCCGACATCACATTTTCCGGCCTTGCGCATCTTGTCAGCGCACCGTCGCGCACGCCTCTTCCTGAGCTGCGACAATAGGCAGTCATTCCTCCTCCTTTTTCGATCTGGATTTCACAAAATGAACGGAAATAGAATCTACTATTTGGACGCGGCACGCGCCGTGTATATGTCGCTTGGCATCCCCTATCATGTGGGCCTGATGTTCATCGCCAGCGCGCAATGGTCCTACTTCATCGCTGACGGTGGGGCCATCATCAGGTTTTTCTGCGGCCTTTCCCACTCGTTCCGCATGCACGCCTTCTTCATGATCGCAGGCTTGTTCGCAGCTCTGCTGCTGCAGCGAACGGCCCCAATCGACTGGCTGAAATCGCGGATGGTGCGGCTCGGGGTGCCCTTTGTGTCTGCGGTACTTTTGATCAGCCCGATACAGATGTTCGTCTACGCCGTCCTGACGCAAGGCAGCTTCGACCTCGCCCTATCGGAGTTCATGAAACTGCTGACCACGCCGGGAAACCAGTGGATCGAGCACCTTTGGTTCCTGCCCGTGCTTATCGTGTGCTGCATCACCCTGACAGCACTTTGGATGTTGGGCATTCGGGATAAAATCCGCCAGTTTGGCGATTTCCTATCCAACCAGACACTCTTTCCCTACATCCTGTTCATCATCATTGCAGGGGTGGCCCTGCTGGAACGCGTAACCTCCACCGCAATCCTCGAGACCACCAATTTCGCGCTGATCACCATACTCCTAAAGGTGATCCGATACGTCGCGCTCTATTTCACCTTCTTCATGCTTGGCACGGTCCTTGGCACCTCCTCAGCTTTCTTGAACCGTTTCACCAGCTTCTCTTGGAGCTTTGTCGCGATCGGCGCGGTAAGCTTCTTCTTCTATATGCAGACTTGGCATATCCGTGAGGAGACATCCCAACTCATCAACCTCGTCGCAATATCGGGCACCGGCGTCGCCTTCTCTCAGATTACTCTGGTCCTTCTTAAGAAATTCCTCAGCAAACCCTCCCATGTCGTGAAGAAATTCGTAGACTACTCATTTTCCATCTATCTCGTCCACCACGCCTATATTTTTGTGGCGACACTGGCTCTGGCCAGCCTGCCGGTCGGAAACTTCGTGAAATTCCTGCTGATCACCGCAAGCGTGTTCATCCTATCCTGGCTCACCGCCATGCTCATCGCCGCATCCCCGGTGACACGCTTCTTGTTCAACGGTGTTCCATTCCGCCGCGCGCCCGCGACAGCATAAGGGCGCCGCTGCGAAGGACAGATCGCACCTGCTGTGCCACATCGCCCAGCAGGCGCACAGCAAGCCCCCAGAAAATACCCCTGAAAAGCCGAAGGCCCCGCCGGGGTGCAGAACGGAAACTCATCCGTCGCATCCCGCAGGGCCTTCTAGCTTTCTTCAAGTATCTTACGGGGCCGGGGTGGCTGGCCCGGTGTCGCTTCAGACGACCGGACCGAGCGAGCCGAGAGAAACGTTAGCGACCGGTCTTCCCGAGCACGGCCCAAGCGGTCCGCATCATGATATTCGCGTCCACCAGCAGCGAGCGCTGGCTCAGGTAGGCGACGTCAAGATTGACCCGCTCGTCATAGGACAGATCGTTGCGGCCAGAGACTTGCCAAAGTCCGGTGATCCCCGGCTTTTGCGCAAGATAATGCTGCTTTTTGTTACCGTATTTCGCCAGCTCGTCCTCGATGATCGGCCGCGGGCCGACGAAGGTCATCTCGCCCTTCAGAACGTTGAAAATCTGGGGCAGCTCGTCGAGGCTGGTTTTCCGGATGAAATCGCCGAAAGGGGTGATCCGGGGATCATTCGTCAGCTTGTGATCCCGCGCCCACTCTTCTGCGGCCGCCGGATTTGCGTCCAGATAGGCGCGCAGACGCGCCTCGGCATCAGGCACCATAGAGCGAATTTTCCAGCACCGGAAAGACGCGCCATTTTGACCGACGCGCTTGTGACCGAAGAACGCTTTACCGCCGTCACGCCGCGCAAGAACCGCCAAGGCCGCGATGACCGGCAGCAGCATCGGCGCGATCATGAGGACAAGCATGATATCCAACAGGCGCTTGCCAAATTGCATGTAGAAGCCCTCACGGCTCCGGAGCATGCTTTCAGAGTGGACCGTCTGAGAAACGTGATGCATCCGTCAACCTTTCCGACCAAAGAATGCGCGATGGTCTAGATGTCCCTTGGGATCAAATGTGCCAAAACTTAGCCCAGGAGGGGCGATTTAGTTAAAATTGTGTAAACTACTTTAGAATGATTCCTTTGGAATAAGCACAGCCTTCTCGACAGTGACGGTAGATAAAAGTAACCGCCGCCAAGAATTTAGTCACATTCCCGATATTGACTTTTTATCTGTGTCAGCAACATGACATTCGCTCGGCCATCCGAGATGCCTCCTATAGCATTCCCGGCAAAAGCAGCAGAGTTCAGGCCCGCGTCATATCAGTAGCTGGACTTTCGCTCTGGCGCACCAAAGCGCGCTCCGGCGGAGTACGGCACTTTCGCAAGCACGAGTGTCAATCGCGACATGGCCTTTTTGGGCAGCAGGGTGAACACTTCATTCAAGGCTGACGTGGGCGTTTGATTGTAGCCGGTCACCAAGAGCGTGTGGTTCGCCACTTCGGCGACGGATCGCGCCTCGGGGAATAGCAGCACCGGAGGCGTGTCGATCAGCACCACGTCGTAGCGCTCTTTGAGTTCATTGACCAAACTCTTGAAGTGTTTCATCTCCAGCAAATCCGCCGGGTTGCGCAGATCCTCGCCCGCGGGCAGGTAATCGAACCCCAGCTCAGAGGAATGCTGAACATACTGCAAGGCACCAATCGGATGATCCGTGATCGCCTGCTGCAGGCCGACAGCGGGCAAATTCGGCTCTATGCTGCTGGTCAGGCCGCGTGCGCGCAGGTCTGCATCAATGATCAAAGTGCGCTTTCCCACCAGCACGAAACTGCTGGCCAAAGCGCCGCAGAGGGTCGATTTGCCCTCTCGGGGAAGCGCCGAAATGACATTGATGGTCAGCGGCTGGCCCGGCTCAGCCTGCTCTAGGATCAGCCTGCGGCAAATACGGACCGCTTCGGAAAAAGCGTTGTCCTTGCCCGCAAGAAAGCGGCCATTGCGCAGGGGTCTGGCAAATCGCATCCGGCTTTTCAGACGCGGGATTTCGACGCGCGCATAGGCGCGCGCAGCCGCCGGCATATCGGACAGACTGCGAATACGCTCGTTCGAGGCTTCGCGGATCAGGACGACAGCCGCACCGACCAGCAGACCCAGAACTGCGGCAATCGCAACAAAGCGCCGCCGACCTTGGCTGTCCGCTTTCACCGGCGGCGCCGCACGGGCCAAGAACCGCCCGCCTTGGTTGCGAAGCCCGCTTTCCATGACCAGCTCTTTCAACCGCGCCAAGGCGCTGGAATAGACCGCTGTCGTTGTTTCCAGTTCCACCTCGAGGCGGCTGAGCGTCAAAGTGTTCTCATTGCTGCTGCGCAACCGGCTTGCCAGACGGTCGCTGCCCGCCTCGAGCGCGTCCCTGCGCTGTTCTTGGGTGGCCAGCGACGCCGTCACCGACGCGCGCACCGCGTCGAGGCCACTGCGCGCGGTTTCGGCGGTTGGGGCTGTGGACAGGGCGCTGCGGGTGATCCCGGCGAACCGCGCATCCGTGGTCAAACGCTCTGCGATAACCTCCGGTGCCTCGCCCGCGAGTGCATCCAGCGCATCCCGCACCGCGCCCAATGCCTCTATCTCCCCGGTCACCTCTGCCGCGCGCGTATTCAGCTCCGCAAGTTCCGAGGACAGGGCCTGCAGGGCGGCGGGATCGTTGACCTGAATATTCGCCCGCGCGTCCTGCAGAGCGGATTGATCTGCCTGAACCTGCATACGCAGCGATTGCACGCGCGCGCTCAGCGCTTCGATCGCCTGCTCGGCTTCCTGACGGCTCGCCTCGAGGCCAAAATCGAGGAAGGCTTCGACCAGCTTGTTGGCGATATCTGCGGAAAGCTCTGGATCCTGCGTGGTCGCGGCCACGACGATCACATTGCTATTGGGAATTGCGGCGGCGCTATAGGTGCTCAGCAGCCATCCCAGCAGGTAATCCTGCTCTACTTCTCTGGGCGAAGTGGCATCCGTGCTGGCGGGCTGGCTCAGCCCCAGACCATAAAGCATGCGGCGAATGAGCCCCGGTTGCTCAACAATCGTCTCGACGCCGATATAGGGGTTGATCTCTGGATCTTCAGCAAGACCCAATTCCTCAATCACCTGCGTGGCAAGGGCGCGGGAGTTCAGGATATTGACCGCATGGACAACCACGGCACTGTCGACGGTTTCCCGATCGCTGCTGTCCAGCGCGATGATATCAAGGTTGTCCCGCGTCAGAATGAGCTGCGCCTCAGCCGAATAGCTGTCGCTCCCGCGGAGGGCGGCGAAAGACGCTATGGCTGCGAATAGAAGCGCGGGCAAAAGCAGCGTGAGCTTGTTGCTTCGGAGCACACGCCAAAGAGCGACCAGGCCTATCGGACCTTCATTTTCCTTTTCACCGAACGCGCTTAGCACTTTGTAGTCCGGCTCGGATGGCATGTTAAGTTTGGTCATCGTGTTCCACGTCTAACACTTTGAAATACTTGTAATGATTAGTAAATCAGGGGTAGAAATACGCGCCCGCTTAGCGCGTTTAGGTTGATTCTTAAGAAGGGTCGCTCTACTATCTTGGTTAAAGCTTTTCATCGGCATGGCTGGCAAGCCGCTTGTACCCCCCATGCACGATGATTTCTTAAAGTTACAAAATTTTATCCAAAACGATGAACCCTTAAGCTACTTTTTCAGCATCTCCTCATAGCTGAACGAGATTTCGGGGACCTCATCTGCAAGTCGAATGGACAACACTTGGTTTTCCTTGTGATGTCGCCGCACGGGGTGGGACGCATCCCTCTGACGAGCCGTGGGACAGTGGTCGACCCTTACAGACATCTCTGGTGCCGTTGAAAGTCTCGTTTATCGGGAAATTCCTTTTAAAGAAGTCTGTCTTAGGAGCTGACTTTGAAGATCGCATTGATTTTGGAAACCTCAGGGGGCGGGTCCGGTCGTCATGTTCTGGATTTGGCGGCGCAGTTCCTTGAGTACGGGCATGAGGCCACGGTTTTTTGGTCTCCGGTACGGGCAGAAGACGACTTCGTAGAGCGATTGGAAGGCCTGACCGGTGTGCGAAACGTCTCGGTCGAATTGCACCGTTCCGTCGGGCTGCATGACCTCGCAGGCTGGCGCCGATTGACCGCAGCGCTGCAAGCGCACGGACCCTTCGATGTTCTGCACGCTCATAGCTCAAAGGCCGGGGCGCTGGTGCGGATGTTGCCCCGCCGGGTGCCCGGTCTGCGGCTCTATACGCCGCATGGGCTGCGCACGATGGATCCCGACATCTCTGCATTTGGCGCGCTGATCTACGGCGCGATCGAACGCCTATTGGCGATGCGCGGGGATCCGGTCATCGCCGTCAGCGCCGCCGAACTCAAACATGCCATGCACATCGGCCTCTCCCCGATGCAGGTGATCGCGGTCGCCAATGGCGCCGCGCCCAGGCTGGGCATGTCCCGCACAGAGGCTAGAGCGGCCTTTGGCGCTGACGATTCAGAGGTGGTGATCGGCTTTGCCGGGCGCATGGTCGAACAAAAAGACCCGCTGCGCTTTGTCGAGGCCATCCGTCTCGCCGCCCCTCACATCCCGAACCTGCGGGCGGTGATGATGGGCGACGGGCCATTGATGCAGGAGGTGCGCCGACGTGCGGGCGACGCTCCGGTCACCTTCATGGGCTGGTGCGATGCCCCTGCCCTTATGAATGGGCTGGACCTTTTGTGCGTGACCAGCCGCTACGAAGCGCTGCCTTATAGCTTCCTCGAGGCCCTGCACGCCGGTGTGCCGATCCTGAGCACGGCGGTGGGCGGCGTTGACGAAACGATCCTCGGCGCCGAAGCTGGCGAAAAGCAGACAGGGGTCATTCTCCCGATGACCGCCTCCGGCCCCGAGATCGCCAAGGAAATCATCCGTCTCGCCTCGGATGCAGACCTGCGGCAGAGCCTGTGCCGCGCGTCTCTGGCGCTGGCGGCGGAACGGACGGTTGAAACCATGACCCGAGCGACGCTGGAAATTTATCAGCGCTCCGTACCCAAGACGATGTCCCTTACGAATGCGTGAGCTTGATTTATGACTCATATCCTCCCGAATTTCATTTACGGCGGCCCGCCCAAAGCCGGGTCTTCTTGGATTTACAGCCTGCTTGACGCGCACCCCGAGGTCTTTGTCCCTGAGGGGAAATACGTCCAGTATTTCACCGACTTCTACGACCGCGGCCTCGATTGGTACGCCGAGCAATATGCAGATGCGACGCCGCAGCAGACCGCGCGCTGCGATCTGACCACCGACTATCTGTTTGTGCCCGAAGCCGCAGAGCGGCTGGCGCGGGACATCCCGGACGCGAAGATATTCTTCTCGCTCCGCAACCCGATCGAGCGGGACTGGTCGGCCTATCAGCATCTTCTGAGGGTCGGGCAGGTCAGGGGATCGCTGGCGCAGGAAATCGACGTGTCGCACCGGCTGCTGTCCTCCTGCAGCGCCTATAGCACCGCGATCAGCCGGGCTTGGAACCTGTTCGGCAAAGAGAACACGCTGGTGCTCTATTTTGACGACATCCGCACGCAACCGCAGCAGACCGCAGACCAGTTGCACGATTTCCTTGGCGTCTCCCGCCGCACCATCGCCACAGCAGAGGGCGCGGCCAAAAATCCGGCACGCGCCGCCCGCAATCCCCGCCTGAACGGGCTGCTGAAAAACGCCGCCATCGCCATGCGGGCCGCGGGATTTTCACGCGCTCTCAGTGGGCTCAAGTCCAGCCCGATGATCGACAAGCTTCTGTTTTCCAAAGATTCCGTGCCCAAGCTGCGCGACAGCCCAGAGGCGCAGGATTTCCTCTCCGCACGCCACACCGCAGAGATCGCCAAGCTGGAAACCCTGCTGCAAAAGGATCTGTCCAAGTGGCGTCTGCAATCCTGACAGACTACTCAGAGCCAAGACTTAAAGTATTGTCCTGGCGCATCTTTTTGATCTGCATGTGCCTCAATTTCTTCGTGATGGTTGAACCCGCGCCTGCCGATCTGCTGTTTTTCGTCTCGCTGGCCTGTTTCGCGCTCGCCCCTTGGCAGAACATTCGTTTTCTGAACGGCGTCGCAGCCATCGGCGTGCTTCTTTATGTGATCTCAAGCGTAATTGCGCTCTTCTTTGTCCAGTACAACCTCCCTTTTGCCCTGCGGGCCGTCGGGATTGAGTTCTACATGATCGGTCTGTTCCTGATGACCGGCTACTACAGCGCGTCCAAAGGCGACTCGGCGTTCTTCTGGATCCTGATGTCGCTGACGATCGGTGCCCTGATTTCGGCCGTCATCGGCTATCTGGCGCTGTTCGACCTCGTCCCCCGAAGCGATCTGTTCTTTCGCGGTGACGATGGCGAGCGCAACCGGCTGATGTCCACGTTCAAAGACCCCAACGTTTTTGGCCCGTTCCTTGTCCCAAGCGTGCTCTTCTCGGCTTGGCTCATGGTCTCTTCGCGGAAGTTCTGGCGTTTTGGGCTGTTCTCGCTGGTCTTCTTGCTGGTGGTGCTGATTGCCTCCCTGTCCAGAGGCGCGATGATCCACGCCGGGATATCGCTTTTCCTGATGATGATCGTGCTGTTGATCCACGGACGCAGCGCCCGGCCCACCTTCCTGACCTTCATCGGGCTGTGCGTGCTGGTCTGTGTCGTCGCCCTGACCCTAATGGACCAGATCACCGCCGCTTTGGACAATTCGCTGATGGGGCAGCGCATGTCGCTTCAGAGCTACGACGACACAAGATTTTCAAACGTGGCGGACGCCGCAAACCGCGTACTGGAGAACCCGCTTGGCATCGGCCAAGGCCAGTCGCGCTACCTTTACGGCTATCTGCCGCACAACACCTTCGTCGCTTTCGCCCTGCAAAACGGCATTGCCGCAAGTCTGGGCCTTCTGCTGATCTATCTGGCCGCAATGGGGCGCTGCCTCGTGAAGGTCCTCGACAAGCAGCCGGGCTGGACGAAATATGCCTTTGTGCTCTCCATCCTCTGCGGGCTTTTGGTGCTCATGCAGGTGGTGGGATCCTCTCATTGGCGCCACCTCTACATCGTCTGCGGTCTGGCGTTTGGAAATTACCGAACCGACGCCCCAACCGACACCGGCGAGCAGTGGCGCCCCTCTTACATGCGGCGCATGTCCGCAAGACCCGGCCTGCTGTATCGCCTGCTGACACCGGAACGAGATCGCCATGTCTGACCTCACCAGCGCCGCCCGGCCGCGCGCCTCCCGCCTGCTGAGCGGCGCCGCCATGGCGCTTCTGATCCGACTGGGATCGGCAGGGCTGTCCTTTGCCTCGATGGTCGCCATATCGCGATGGCTCGGCGCGACCTCCTACGGTGAATTTGCATTCATGCTGACCTTGGGCAGCTTCATGGGGCTCGCCGCGACGCTGGGGCTGCCCACCTTGGCCCTGCGCGCGATCCCGCAGATATCCGCCGCGGGCGGCGCCTATCTCAGCACGGCAACCCCGCGTTTCGTGCGCCGCACCTGCACCGCCATCCTTGGCGCAGGCGCGCTGATCTGTCTGGTGATGGCGCTGGTCAGCTTTGGGCTGGGCAATCCCCTGATCCTCTGGGCGGGGTGCCTCGTCCTTCCCTTCGCCTATGCAGAGCATTTGTCGCACGTCCTGCGCTCTTTGGGCAGCATCACCACGGCGTTGGTCTATCGCGACATCCTTTGGTACGCGCTGACAACCGCGCTGGCGGCGCTCGCGGGCGGCCTCCTGCCCAGCTTTGGCCCGGTCTGGCTGCCCTCGCCGATCCCCGCTTTCGTCGCCATCTCCGCGCTGCTTCTGGGCCTGATCGTGATACAGGGCCGCAGCCTCCTGCTCGCGCTCAGGCGATGGCCCGCGCCGAACGTCGAAACCGCGGCAGACGCCGCCGGGCAGTATCGCATCGGCTGGCGCTCCGAGGCGCTGTTCCTGTGGCTGTCCACCATGTCCGGTGCGGTGCAACGCCACCTCAGCGTCGTGGTGACCGCGCCCTTCCTGACCGCGACAGAGACCGGCGCCTTCTTTGCCGCCCATCGCACCGCCCTGCTGCTCTCGCTGCCGCTGATTGCCGCCAATCTTGTTGCCGCCCCGCTCATCGCGCGGGCTTGGGCCGAAAAGAGCCCGCAACGCGTCCAGCGTCTGTGCAAATTGATCGTGCTGGGCGCCTCCGTTCCCGCGCTTCTGGGGCTGGTGGTGATCAGCTTCGCCGGGAATTTTCTGCTCAGCCTGTTTCACCCCGACTTCGTGATCGCGCTCGGCGCATTGTATGTCTTCGCCATCTCGTCGCTGATCAACGCGCTGTGCGGGCCCACGGGCGGGCTGATGCTGATGACCGGGCATGAAAAGCTCTTTGTGGCCATCCAGATCTCCACCCAGATCGTCAGCCTTGGGCTGACCATGATCGGCGCCGCCTATTGGGGCATCATGGGCGCGGCCATTGGAGCGAGTCTGGGCACCGCAAGCTGGAACATTCTGGTCTGGCTCTGGTGCCGGCGTAATATCGGGATCGATCCGACGCTCTTCGCATGGGTCTCCACCCCCCAAACACCCAAAGCCTCTTGAAGCGCGGCACATCAGCCATAGAGACACCTCTATTTCATGAAATTTCGATCAGACCGTAGTGATTGACCAGATCAGTAAAGCGACGCAGCCCATGACACAGATCGATAAGCCCGCGGCCGACACGATGAAAAAACATGTGTTCTTTATCGGCCCCAAGAAGACCGGCACGAGCTGGATCAATTCCTATCTCGAACGCCGCGACGATGTGGTCACGCCGCATACCACCAAGGAAACCTTCTTCTTCGATCGCTACTTTTCCAGAGGTCCGGAATGGTATGAGGCACAGTTCCGCCCCACCGCCGACGAGGGTTCTGTGTTTGTGGAATGCGCACCAAGCTACGCGGGCGCACCAGAGGCGATCGCCCGCATCTGTAAGACTGTGCCGAACGCCACTTTCGTCATCACGCTGCGCGAGCCGGTCGCGCGGGTGCAGTCCCATTGGAAGCACCTCATCAGGTATGGGCATCAGGGCAAGACCCCGCTCGACGCCATGTCGCCAGAGAGCGAATTGTTCCTCGACTCGCAATATGCCGACATCCTGAGCACGGCCATCGCCCATGCACCGCCCGGACAGGTCTTTGTCATCCTCTATGAGGATCTGAAGCGCGATCCGCTCGCCTTTGCGCGGTCTGTATGTCACGCGGTCGGCGTGCCAGAGCAGGCACCCGACACAGAGATCCTCGGCCGACAGGTCAACGGCGCGCAGAAGCCTCGCAACGTGATGATCTCGGCTGCCGCCGCCAAGGGCGCAGAGGTCATGCGCAACGCTGGCCTGCACCGCGTTGTGCGCATCGCGCGCAAGTCGGGTCTGCGCAACCTGCTGGAACGGCCCTATAATGCAGACGAAGCGCGCCTCGATACCGAGACCCAAGCAGCGATCCGCGAGAAACTGTCGCAACAGATGCTCGACACCGCAGAGATCCTCCGACGCCATCCCACATTGGCACCGCTTGGAAATGCCGACACGCTTGCGCAGAAAATCTCTGACTGGGCGCAGTAAGCCGGGCCACGCCCCTTACAAAGCGCCCGCATTCACCATCTGATCTCGCGGCGCGCCATCAGCGCTTTTGTCAAAAGGCGGCGGCGCAAAACCCGGATCAACATAACCGCGCGCCGGGGACGCAGAGCTCAGCGAGAAGTTCAGATTGGGCGCATCGACAAACTCAGGGTCCCTGTCCACAAGGTTGTCCGCGAGCAGAAAGGTGCCCTCGCCCGAGGTCCCCACCAAGAACCCCGCCGCGCCATCCGTGTTGTAGACGATGTTCCCGACGAAGTCGCAGTCCCTCACGATGCCAGCCGCAACCCACTCCGGATCATCCCAGCCGGACAGACGCACGGAATTGCCCCCACCGTCCCGGTTGCAGTTGTACAGCGTGTTGAACCTGATCCTCACCCCGGATATCTCGCCGCTAGGGACATCGCCCGGATGCTTCTGGCAGTAAACGCCGCTCAGCTGAATATCGCGACATATGTTGTTGAACACGGCGATGTTCTTGAGCGAATGGTCGGGCATTTCACCGCTTTTCAACCCTGCGTCGCGCGCCTCACGCGCCAGCGCGATCCCGATGCGGCAATTCCAAATGAGATTTCCATAGACGGCAACGCCCTGAACGGTGTTCACCCCCGCATCCAGATATACGCCGTACCGTTTTATATTCCAGATTCTGTTGCCGTATATCTCACCGCCAACCACCCCAGCCTTATAATCAATTCCATATTGCAGACTGTCGTGAACATCATTGTCGCGGGTGATGATATCGCCGCAGGATGAGGTGACGGATATCGCTTCATTGCGCCCCCCCTTCGGCGCAAAATCGTTGGGAAGGTTGGTCTCCGAAACATCGTTGCGCTCGATCAGCACATCGCGCAGACGCGGGGTCTGCTCGGTCGCAAGCCGGTCCCGCGGCGGAAACCCTGCGACCATGATCGCGGAATTTCCCGTCCGCCGAATGAGGTTCCCGGACAGCACAATTCGCCCGAACTGAACGCCCGGATCGCCGCCAAGCACATAGATCCCCCGCCCCGAGACATCTTGGATCGCAAGGTTCCTGATCTGAACATGCGATTGCGCCGACACGACGATGCCGTTGCGCCAGCGCGCCGCTTTCTGCCCGCCCGCGCCGCCATAGATTTTGTGCCGCTGCAAATCCCCCGAAATCACGGCCTGACGTTCTTCGCCCGGAAGCGTGGTCAGCACAATCGGCAGCCCCTCTTCTCCCGAGCGGGTCACAACTATGGGCTCATACACCCCCGGACGGAGCCGGATCTCATCGCCGGGGCGGGCAGCGTCCAAGGCCCGGCCCGGCGTTTGATAAGGGGCCTCGATCGAGCCATTGCCCAAACTGTCATCACCGCCCGGCGCAACATAGATCGCATTGCCCGGCTGCTGTGCGTTTGACAAAGCGGGGCGCTGCCCGGCAACCATCCCACCGGCGAGCGCAAGAACGGTGCGGCGCGTAAACGTCAGCATAGGCAGCCCCAAAATCTTCGAGCTATATCAGAAGCTTGACGCCAAACGCTCCGCTCAGCCTCTGGGTCCGGCGATCAGACCCAAAACAAAGCATCCGCGCCCGCGGCGTCCAGATTGAAGACAGAAGTCAACGCCAGTGTGTCGCCGCTGTCAAATTGGAACACAATGCCATTCCCGTCGACGGATCCGCAGGTCTCAAACAGCGCGCCAAGGCTGTCCACCGTGACCGAGACGAGGTCACGATCGAGCTTCAGCCGATCCCCTTCGGAATAATCGAAATCCTTGATCCGGTCATTGCCGCTGCCAAGGAAGAAACAGAAGCTGTCCGCACCGCGACCGCCGCTCAGCACATCATCGCCGGTGCCACCGTTGAGCAGGTCGTCATCCGTCTGACCCACCAAAAGATCATTGCCCGCACCGCCCATCAGGCAGTCGTCGCCAGCGTTGCCAAAGATGATATCCCGGCCCGCGCCGCCATAGATGACGTCATTGCCATCCCGGCCCCAGACCCAGTCATCGCCGCCAGCGGCCTTGATCAAATCATTGCCCGCCCCGCCGTCGATCTCATTGTCCAGCCGGTTGCCGGTGACCGTGTCATCGCCGCTGCCAAGGTTGAGGTTCTCGATCTCTGTGCCTTCGGCAATCGCCATGGCGCCGGTGCGGCCATTGATGTCCGAATACGCACCTTCATTCAGGTCGACCTTATTGTCCGTGGTCAGCGGCGACAGATCCAGCGTATCGGTGCCGCTGGCGTCATAGATGGTGAAGACAAAATTGCGGTTGCTGCCAAGCGCCGCATCGCTGCCCTCCAGGAAACTGTCAAACGCATCATCAAGATAGGTGCCAAAGTCAGAGCCATGGCCCCACACGGAATTCCCCGCAGTGACGCCATTTTCCGCCGCCCCATAAATCGATTGAATCGCCATGACGTCGGCCATCATCGCGGTAATCGGCAGGCCGTAGTCGGCATCAACGGCGGTGTTCTCTGACTGGCTGAAATAGGACATCACCGACACTTGCCAGCTGTCGTTCAGGAAGGTCTCGCTTTTGCCATAGACCGCGCCACCATCGTATTTGCCCATATGGCCAAGGCCCAGAGCGTGCCCGATCTCATGCACATAGGCGACCATGCTGTAACTGTTGAGCTCTGCGCCAAAGCGGTTCAGCCAGCCGCTCGCAACGTTGATCTCGGCGCTGACAATGGTGGTGCCCCATGTGGTGGTGTTCGTGAACGAGCCAGAGGAGTCATCGTCGAAGGTGATCTGTCCGTTCTTCTTGACCTCGACGAAATCGAGATCGGCGACCATCTCCCAAGCGTCCAGCGCCCAACGGGCAAGCTGCTTTCCCTCGGCGGTCAGCCCGGTCAGATTCACCGTGATCTGATTGCTGTCCTGCAGCGCGAAGGACCGTTCGTCGCGGCTGGTTTCTTCCCAATAGCCATCGACGAGGTAATCCGCCAGCGACTCGACCGAGGCGAAATCTCCAACGGCCGGGGTGGCGGTATCGCTGTCGATATCGAGCCGGTAGGTTCCCGTCAGCTTGTCGCGGTAAGATCCCACCGAGACGTAATAAAGGCCACTCGATGTGGGGGTAAAATCAACCTCGGCGTCATTGCCGTGACGGCCATCGTCGTTCGAGGCCACCTGCAGTCCGCTGCTGTCGTAGATCCGCAGCAGGCCATCATCCAATGTGCCGCCGCCGCCCCAGTAACCGGACTGGCTGATCTGATAGGTGACGCCCGCCTCCAGCGTGACGGCGATCCAATCACGGTCCCCAGCGGCATCTAGCGCGCCATAAAAGCTACCGCCCACCGGCAGGCTGTACCCGGTATCCTGAGTCTCAGAAGCATCGGTACTTTCGAACACGCTCGCTCCATAGATTCGCAATCCGTCGCTGTCCGTATGACGTTCGGGATCAAAAACTGTGGTTGCAGCGCAAATCTCACACATCGTGCACGCTCCTGTCTATTCGCGGATGTGATTACCGTCTGCCAGCGCGATAAGGCTGGCGCTCTGCGCACAAATGGGAGACCACTGTGGTCAAAAGACGGTCGAACGATGAGTGAAATTGGGCTCGATTGTCTTATTGCTGCATCAATTCCGCGCAATCGCGTAGGTTACACGAAAGTTAATTTGACTCGCCTAAATATTAGAATTTCTCGATATTTCCTGAAAGGCCGAGCGCGGGACTCTATACAGCAGGGTGACGTAAGGGCCGGTCTGACCAATTGCGCATCGCACCGGGGGACACTCGCTCAGAGCGAGGGCCTATCCCCTTGTCTTTGGACGGTTCTGTATAATGCGCCTGCCGCACGGCCTCGGATTGCGATCCGACGCGCGGCATTTGCCCGACGCGGGCGCATCCCCCCTGCCCCAGCGTCACCGCTCGTCCGCGCGGCCGCGACGAGGGGCGCTTGAGGGGCAGCCTCGGTCAGGACGGCAAAAATGCACAAAAATGCTATGGGTCGATAACGTCGCGTAAGCCCAACAGATAATTTTCGCAGCGGGCGAACAATCGCGCAGTTTCTAGGCAGAGGCCTGCCGAGATGTGGCATTGGCGCTGCGCGTCGTCACGCAGCTGGCGTCAGATCTGCCGATCCGGCCAAGAACCGACGGCCCCCACCAAAGCGGAGGCCGTCCAATAGCTCACCGCCCTCAGGCGTCGATCTCACGCACGGTGATCTCATAGGCAAAGCTCGACGGGTCCAGCTCGTCCTGCTCCACGCCGTCGATCTCGGCCTGCGGGTACATCAGGAAGCCGACGCTGTCGCGCTCCGAGCCGGGCAGCGCCACGTCATGGGCGAAGTTGTAGCCGACCCAATTGCCTTCCCACGACCCGAACAGCCCCGCACGCACCGCGCGCACCTTGGGATCGTCGAGGCCGAGGTTCTTCGGCGGCTCTTCCAGCATCACCTTGCGCACATCCGCCGGATCGACCGCGACCCAGCCATAGTCCTCAAGGAACACTTCGGCGCGGCAGTGCTGCGCCTTGCTGACGTTCTCGGAACTGGCGCCAAGGCTTTTGTAGCCGAATTTCGACGGCGCCACCCGCAGACCGTAGACATCGCGCGCAGGCAGGCCCGCGGCGCGCGCCAGCCCGACGTAGAGCGCGTTGAGGTCGGCGCATTTGCCGGTCAGATCGCCCATCTCCAGCATCGAGGCCACATCGCCGATGCCGCAGCCCCGGGTCTCGGGGTTGCGCTCGGTGCTCTCGACCACCCATTCGTAGATCGCTCGCGCCTTCTGCAGATCACCGCTCATGTTCTCGGTGATCATGTCCGAGGTCGCCTTGACGATGCCGTCGGTGGGGATGAGCCGCGTCGGCGCGGTGTAGAGCGCGCGCTCTTCGTCCGACAGGCTCGCCCCCTGCCCCGGTTCGCCCAGATCGACAAACCGGTCGCGGGTCTCGACCTCGGCGGTGATCTCCAGCTTGGCCTGCGCCTGACCCGAGGACCACACCGCGTGGACGTATTTCGCACCGCTCTCGGCGTCGGTCTTCAGCTCGGCGCTGTCGGCATTGCCGCTGAACGCCGGAGCCTCGGCCCGCATCCATGCCTCTTCGTTGACCGAGGGCACGGGGATCCACGCCTGCACCGGCTTGCCGTCCGCCGGGATGTCGATCTTGGTGGTCAGCGCAAAGCGGCGCCAGTCGGCGGGCTTCGGCGAGAAGGCGGCAAACGCGCCGCGCGGCAGCAGCGCCGTCAGGGTCAGCGCAGCACCCGCGCCGATGAAATGTCTGCGATCCAATTGCATGTCATGCCTCATTGTAGATTCCGCGTCCGCCCCCCATTTGGCCCCGCAGATACAGCCGCAGGCCCCAGTTCTCAAGAACCCAGGGCGACCCGAGCCGCAAAGCGTACCCATCCGCCCGATATCGAGGCCGAAATCCGCCCCCCTGCCCTGCCCGCGCGCGCCACCCCACGAAGATTTTTGCCAATCGCCAGTTCTCCCAGCGTCAAACTCGGTCTATCTGAGGCGCATGGATGTCGTTCTTGTCACCGCGGTCATCGCGTCGCTCTTTCTCGTCATCGCCGCGGCCGAGCCGCTGGCGGCCCGTCTCCGTCTGCCCTACAGCGCGATCCTCGCGCTTTTGGGCACGCTTATCGGCGCGGCGGCGATCTTCTTCTTACGCACCGATTTCACCGATGCGCTCAATCCCGTGGCCGCGGCGATCATAAATTTCCCCATAAGATCAAACGTCTTCCTCTATGTGTTCCTGCCCACGCTGCTGTTTCAGGCAACGCTGGGCATGAACCTCAGGCGGATGCTCGACGATTGGGTGCCGATCCTTGTGCTGGCCATCGTCGCGGTGGTCGCGGCCACGGTGTTTGTCGGCTTTGCGCTGTCGTGGACAAGCTCGCTGCCGCTCGCCGCCTGTTTCCTCGTGGGCGCCATTGTCTCGACGACCGACCCTTCGGCAGTGGTCAGCATCTTCCGCTCGATCGCCGCGCCACGCCGGCTCGTTCGGATCATCGAAGGCGAAAGCCTGCTCAACGACGCCGCCGCCATCGCGCTCTTCAGCCTCTTCATGGGCTTCGTGATGGAGGGCGTGCCCGATCCCACGCTCGGCGGCGCGCTGGCACAGTTCCCCATGCTTCTGGGCGGCGGTGCACTGGCGGGCTGGCTGGTGGCGCAGGGCGCAATCGGGGCCATGGCGCTGCTGGCGCGCTATGAAAAGGCGCAGCTTTCGGTCTCCATCGCCCTGCCCTATCTGGCCTATATCGGCGCCGAGCAACTCTTTGGCGCCTCCGGCGTCATCGCCGTTGTCACCGCCGGGATCACGCTTAACCTCGTCGGCCCCGGCAAGATCCCTCCCACCGCATGGGCCAATCTCAACGACACTTGGGACATCCTCGCCCATTGGGCCGGGGCGCTGATCTTTATCCTCGCCGCGCTGCTGATCCCGCGGCTGCTCGAGGACGTACACTTTGGTGATTTCGTCCTGATCCTCGTGGTCACCGCCGCCGCCATCGCCGCGCGGGGCGCGATCCTTTCGGGGCTGCTGCCGATCCTGCGCATGTTGCGCCTCTCGCCAAGGATCGAACGGCCCTACCGCGTCGCCATCCTCTGGGGCGGGCTGCGCGGCGCGCTGACCCTCGCGCTGGCGCTCGCCGTGACCGAAAGCTTCCGCGTGCCGATCGAGGTGAAACGCGTCGTCGGCATCCTCGCCACCGGCTTCACCCTCTGGACGCTGCTGGTGCAGGGCACCACCCTCACATGGGTGATCAAAAAGCTCGGCCTCGACCGCCTCGCCCCGCTTGATCAGGCGCTCAGCAATCAGGTCGTCGCCGTCGCCCTGCAGACCGTGCGCGAGCAGGTCTCGACGACCACAGACACCTACGGCCTTGACCGCGAGATCGTCCGCTCCGAGGCGAAACGTTTCGGCAAGCGCCTCGACGCCGCGGTGAAGACCGCCGAGGAAGGCGACGAGATCCAAGACCGCGACCGCGTCACGCTGGGCCTCATCGCGCTGGCCGGGGCCGAACGCGACGCGACAACGGCGGGCATCCGCGAGCGCACCATCTCGCTGCGGCTCGCACAAAAGGCGCTGTCGGATTGCGACCGGCTGATCGAAGGCGCGCGCAGCGATGGCCGCGTCGGCTACCAGCGCGCGGCCAAGGCCAATGTGCGCTACGGCAACGTCTTCCGCGCGGCGCTCTTTGCCCACAACCGCCTGCATATCTCCGGCCCCCTCGCCCGGCTCACCGCCGACCGTTTCGACCTCTTGCTGTCGAAACAACAGATCCTGCGCGATCTCGAAGGCTTCATCGACGGGCGCATCCGCCGCATTCATGGCCGCCGCGTCGCCGAGTTGCTGCGCGATCTGCTGACCCGCCGCCGCGAGGCCACCGAACGCGCGCTCGAGGGTCTGCGCCTGCAATATCCGGGCTATGCCGAGGAACTGGAACGCCGCTTCATCCGCCGCACCGCGCTGCGCCTCGAAGAAGGCGAATACGACACGATGCACGAAGACGGGCTGATCGGAGACGAGCTTTACACCGCGCTCAGCCAAGACCTCGCCCGCCGCCGCGCGCAGGCCGACGAGCGCCCGCCGCTCGATCTGTCGGTGCAGCGCGCCGAACTTGTCCGACGCTTCCCGCTCTTTGCCGATCTCGAGGAAAAGGAAATCCGCCCCCTCGCCCGCGGCCTGCGCACCCGCTACGTCGCCCCCGGTGATGTGATCAGCCGCCGCGACAGCACCGCGCGCAGCGTCTATTTCATCGCCTCGGGCGCGGTCGAACAGCGCGTCGCCGGGCACACCTACCGCTTGGGCCGCGGCGATATGTGCGGACAGCTGGCGCTGCTGATGCCGCGCCGCCGCCGCTCGGAGCTGGTGGCGATCACCCCCTCGACCCTGCTCGAACTGGACGAGACCCGCTTCAAGCGCCTGCTCAAACGCAGCGCCCGGCTGCGCGAAGCGGTGCGCGAAAGCGCCACCCGCCGCGGGCTCGACCTCAATGACATCCTCGGCGAAGCCCCCGAGGTCGCCAAGGCGCTCGCCAAACCCGATCCCAAGCCCGCTCCCAAACCCACTTCCGAGCCTGAGGCCAACGCGCCGGACGCCGAGGCCAAGCCCGAGGCCGTCAAGGCTGACGAGCCAACCAAGGGATGAGCGCTTTCCCCGGCCGAGAGCCCCTCGGCCGAGGAATACATAATTAAATCATAATCTTAGAGCGCCTCTCTCATTCTCCACCTACGCTACTTCCCCGGCGCTTCCAGCAGCCGCTCCAGCTCGAACATCGCCGCCTCCATCAGCTCGCGCCCGACCCGCTTGCCGCCGACGCGGATGTACCAGCCCTGCGTGTCCTCGCCCAATTGCAGCGTCAGCCCCGACGACAGCGCCTTGGCGGGCGCCGGTTTGGCCGCCTTCTTCGGACGCCCACCCCGAGCCGGGTCCAGCTTCCGCTCCACCCCGTCGAGCGCCGCGGCGATCTGCTCGGCCTCCTCGGCAGGCGTCTCCGGCACCTTCTCGGCCAGCGCCTCGCGCAGCCGCACCTCGGCGCCGTCGCGCAGCGCCGCGGCAATGCGCAGCCCGTCCTTCTCCTTGAGCAGATCGGGGAAGGTCAGCATGTCGCCCAGCTCTTCGAAGATCAGCGCGAACGAGCGGATCTTCGAGCGCTTCGCCTTCGACGCCATGGGAAAGAGCGCGTTCACCGCCTCCTCGGCATTGACGAAAGCCCCCTGCTGCGCCGCGATCACCGCGATGCGCCCGCGCTCGTAATGGCTCAGGTTGGCGCGGATCTCGTTCTCTTCGATCATCGCCGCAAAGGTGCCCCCCATCGCCTCGGGATCGCGGATCACCGCCTTGATCTTGGCGTAGCGCGCATCCTTGGTGAGCGCGTAAAGATCGCGCACCGCCTTCAGACGGCGGTAGCCCGACAGCAGCCCATAGCCGAAGCCCTGCGCGTCATCGGGCGTGGCGAAGACCTCCACCGGCAGCCGCAGCCCGCCCTTGGCGATCGAGGCCTTCAGTTCCTCCATCTCCTCGACGTCCAGCACCACCCGGTCGCGCACCAGCGCGTCGGCGTTGATGTCCTCCACCGCCAGCTCCAGCATGAGCAGCCCGCGCCCCTCGGCGTCGCGCATCCGCTCGGCATCCACCCGGTCCTTGGCATCCTCGGCGCGGCGCTCGGGCGGGCGCGGATCATGCAGTGTCGCGGCCTCGGCGGCCACCTGCGCGATCGGCGCCGAGAGCGGCCCGCGCCCGGCGGTCTCGCGGCGAAACTCCTCTTCGTAGCGGCTCAGGTCCTCTGCCGAGGGCGCTTCGAGCTTGCGTCTCTTGGCCATCAGATTGCCTCCCGTTCAGCATTTTCCATCTGCACGTCCCGCCACCAGGTGCCGAGGATCACTTCCTTCACCTCGGCCCATGTCCGGTCGAAGGTCTCACGCCCACGCACATAGGTGTCGCGGTTGAAGTCACGATAATCGGTCTCGTAGATGCCCGAGACCTGCTCGCCCGCCTGCCCCACCATCGCCGTCAATTCCTGCCGGTAGGTGGTCATGAAATCCCCGAAATAGGCTTGGATCACATTCGCCAGATCGGTCTGCTGCGCCGCGTCGAACCGCGTGACCAGCGCGCGCACCGCGTCCCATTCAAAGCGCATCTCCGGCAGGCCGCCCTGCCGCCGCACCCGGTTCTCGCCCTCTTCGATCGAGGCGAAGGTGGAATAGATCATGTCAAAGAAGCGCCCGGTGGAGTCGAACTCCAGAAAGCTCGCCCCCAGCGGCACCAGCAGGATGTCAGCGGCCGACAGCGCATTGATCGTCAGATAGCCAAGCGCCGGCGGCGTATCGAGCAGGATGATGTCATATTCGTCCAGCATCCCCCCGTCCTGCAGCGCATTGGTCAGCGCATCCCACAGCGGCCAGCTCAGCATCTGCATCCGCCACACCGGCACCTGAAACTCCGCCCAATAGAGGTTCAGCTGCGCGCCAATCAGGTCGATGTTCGGCCAGTGGGTTTTCTGCACGAGGTTTCG
The DNA here is from genome assembly GCF_010500775.1 of Salipiger sp. PrR002. Taxonomy (NCBI): domain Bacteria; kingdom Pseudomonadati; phylum Pseudomonadota; class Alphaproteobacteria; order Rhodobacterales; family Roseobacteraceae; genus Salipiger; species Salipiger sp. PrR002. The sequence continues at coordinate 57,740 of NZ_JAAGOU010000012.1, read as the reverse complement.
CGGCGAAACCTCTAACGCTGCGGTCAGTGTCTCATCAAAGGGGAAAGGTTTCTGGCCCGAGGCCTCGCGCACCTTGTTCTCTTGCTGCAGATGCTGCGCGTAATCGCGCGCCAGCATCGGGAACACGGTCTGCCATTCGTCCTCGACCTTGCCGCCCATGATCGAGGTCATCGAGCCTTGGCTGTCGAGATCGATCACCAGCACCTTGTAGCCATCAAGCGCGGCGGACATCGCCAGATGCGCGCAGGTCGAGGTCTTGCCGACGCCGCCTTTGAAGTTGGCCACAGAGACCACCTTCGCGGGCTGCCCCTCGGGACGCCACGCGCGATACTCGCGGTCCTTGGCACCTTCCTCGGCGAAATGGTCGCGCAGCCGCAGCACTTCTTCGAGGGTGAACCACTTCGAGCCGCCCTCGCCTTCGCCCTGCGGCAGGTCCGGGTTCTGGCGCAGCACACGGCGCAGATGCGCGGCGTTCACCGGGATCAGATAGCGGCAGACTTCCCATGTGGAGAACCGCCGCAGACGCTTGGCGCCATCGGGGGCATAGCCGCGCCGGGCCAGATCGTCGCGCCCGCGCATGGCAAAGGCGGCGGCCTTCGCAAAGCGCGCGGTATCGATCGGATCAGAGAGCTTGGCAGCCGCCTCCGCTGGGTCGATATTGAAATAAGGGGGAAGATCAGCCTTCGGGGAACTGCCCGGTTTATGTGCCATGTCGCCTCACCACGTTCGCTGTTTGCCGCGATATCGCTGAAACTATGGCACATGGGTCTGGCGAAGTTAACCAGCTTGAGACCCTAAGTCCTCTAAATATGGATCATTCTGGCACATCGGCACCAGATGTTTGAGAGTATTTGGATCTTCTTTTGAATCTTTAGGCTGTAGAAAATTCATAGTTACAAACACTTACGTGGCCTAGGGTGCCTGCGTCCGGGTTAAAGGGCATCCGATTCCGGGACCAAAGGCACCCATTTCCGGGATCAAGGGCCCCGATTCTCGGGTTCCCGAGTCCCAGAGCCTTAATCAGTGTCGATTTTCCCCGTCTTAGGGTCTTTTCGCCACGAATCGGACTCGCCCTGCCCGGCCCCGGATCCGAGGAATCCCGCAAATGGATACCTTTCCTGACCCCGCCAAAACCATGGGTACCCGTTTCCGGGAATGCCCTGAGGTGCCAGAGAGCCACTTGCCCGTGGATACCTTTTGGCCGATCATAGCCGCAACCGGACCATGGCGACTCGCCTCCACGCGCCCGGAGCCTTGAGGATCGAGACTGGGGCCCGACGGCCCGGAAAGCGAGAGCAGAATGGACGACATTCCCCGCGAGCGGCTGAGCGGCCCCCTGCGCCGCGGCGCGGTCAAGAAACACGTGGCGGCGATCCACGTTTCGGGCAAGCTGACGCTGTTGCAGCGCAAGCTGTCGAACGTGCTGCTGCTTAACGCTTACGACACGCTGACCTCGCAGAGTCGTCACCAGATCGACGCGCGCACCCTGTGCCTGATGATCGGCTACAATTCGAACGACATGGAGACGCTGAAACAGTCTCTGCGTGGCCTCGCCGAGACGGTGGCGGAATGGGATATGCTCGATGAGAAGGGTCAGCAAGAATGGGGCGTCAGCTCGCTGCTCAGCTACGCCAAGCTCAAGGGCGGTATCTGCGAGTATGCCTATTCCCCGGCACTGGCCGAGAAGCTGCACGATCCGAAGGTCTTTGCGCTGATCAACCTCAACATCCAGCGCCGCTTCACCTCGGGCCACGCGCTGGCGCTTTACGAGAACTGCTACCGCTTCGTGCGCACCGGCTCCACCGGCTGGTGGTCGCTCGATCTGTTCCGGCGGCTCATGGGGGTTTCCGACAGTCCCTATTACGAGGTCTACAAGCAGCTCAACGCCAAGATCATCAAGCCCGCGGTGGCCGAAGTGAACAAGACCTCGAACATCATGCTCACGCCTGAGACCCGCAAGATGGGCCGGACGGTGACCGACATCCGCTTTCTGATCACCGAGAACCCGCAACTGGCGATCCTCGATCTCGACGATGGCGAGGGGCTGCGCAACTCGGACCTCTATGCGCAGCTGCGCGAGCTTGGCGTTTCGGACCGTCTGGCGCGGCAGTGGCTGGGCGAGCATGGCGAGAAATATGTGGCCGAGAAGCTGGATTTCGTGACCGGCCGCGAAGGCGTGAAGAACGCGGTGGGTTATCTCACCAAGGCGCTGCGCGAGGATTACGGCGCGGCGGAGGTTTCGCGGCGAAACCCTCCGAAACCGTCAACGCTGCGCGCGCGGCGGCTGGAGCGCATCCGCGATCTGGCGGCGAGCCGCAAGCCGACGCAGCGGGATGCGGACAAGCTTTTGTTCATGGGTCGGCTGTCGGGCGCGGCGCGCGACGATTTCGAGCGCCACGGCTGGATGTCGGCGCTGAATGCCGAGGCGATCGTGGCGTTCTGGGAAGAGCTGTCGCCCGGCGCCTTCGAGGATATCGAGGCTGAGAGCGAAAAGGGCTGACCACGGCGGTCAGCCCGAGAGGCCTCAGCGCGCGCCATGGGCCAGCTTTGCCGCTTCGGGACGGCGGCGCAGGATTAGCATCGCGGCGGTGCCGATCACCGGGCCGGGTAGCAGGAAGAGGAAGGCCCATTGCCAGCCGCCGATCGCGGCGGCGAAAAGCGGCAGCAGCCAGATCGCCACGACGGTGAGCGCAAAGCCGAGGCCCATCTGCAGCGCCAGCGCGGTGCCGACAAAATGCGGCTCGGCCAATTCAGTGACCGCGGCAGAGAATTGCGCGCTGTCGCCGATGACGCTGATGCCCCAGACCAGCGCCAGCAGCGCCAAGAGCAGCGGCGGACCATCGAAGGCAAAGCCGATCAGTGCCGCGCAGCCGCCCGAGACAAGCATCATCCCGGCGCAGGTAAAGCAGCGTCCGATCCGGTCGGACAGCCAGCCGCCGAGCAGGCAGCCGAGCGCGCCGCTGGCGACCACCACGAAGCTGAGCATCGAGGCCGTGCCGAAGGGGAAGGGCGCGAGGCCGCCCGATTGCGCGGCGGCGGCGAAGGCAAGGAACCATGCCCACATTGCGTAAAGCTCCCACATGTGACCGAAGTAGCCTAGGTTGGCGAGCAGAAGTGGACGGTTGGTAAACACGGCGAGCGACTGTCTTGGGTCGAAGGTGGCGCGGCCAAAGCCATGCGGCCCTTCGCGTAAGGTACCCGCGAACAGGATGGCCGAAACAAGCGCCGCGCCGGAGGTTCCCCAGACCACGCTGTGCCAGTCGATGCCTTCGGTCAGGGCGCGGATGAGGTGCGGCATCGACGAGCCGAGGGTCAGCGCGCCGATCAGAAAGCCGAGCGCCAGACCGCGCCCCCGGACGAACCATGTGGCCATGAGCTTGAGGGCAGGGGGGTAGACCCCGGCCAGCGCGACGCCGGTGGCAAAGCGCGCGGCGATGGCGCCGCTGGGTCCGGTGAACAGCAGCGCCAGATTGGCCAGCGCGGCAAGCAGCGCGGCAGCGGTCATCAGGCGCTTCATCGGCAGGATGTCCGGCAGGTTGACGAGCGACGATCCCACCGCGCCAACCACGAAACCAAGTTGCACCGCATTGGTGAGCCACGCCGCCTGCGCCGGGCTGAGGCGCCATTCGGTGATCAGCTCGGGCACGATGGCGGTGGCCGAGAACCATGTGGTCAGAACGCCGACGACGCCGAGGCAGATCACCGCGAGCATCGGCCAGCGACCGGCGGCGGCGGGCGGGGCAGGGGAGGGGGACGCGGGGCTCATGCGGGCGGCCTTTGTTCTATGGTCTTGGAAGGCGCACTGTGCCGGAGCGGGCCTTGGGGCGCAATTGGTGGGGGCGGAAAGGGGGCGCTGCCCCCTCTTGGCCGGAGCCCAATTCACCCCCGGCGTATTTTCAAAGAGAAGAAGCGGGGAGGGGGGCGCGGGTGTGCTGGCTGGGGCTGAAACGAAGAACGCCCCGAAAGCTTGGCTTCCGGGGCGCGAATTTTGGGATTTTACTTTTTGGTCAGACGCTTACGCGTTCCAGGCGCGGTCGCCCTTGGCATCCTTGACGCGGGTCGGCAGGCCGATGTCGTCGAGGATGGTGAAGAAGGGCTTGGGGTCGAGCTCTTCGACGTTCTTCATCGTCTTGGCGTCCCACTCACCGGTGGCGACCAGCATCGCGGCGGCGACCGGCGGCACGCCGGCGGTGTAGGAAATGCCTTGGCTGCCGACCTCATTGTAGGCGTCCTTGTGGTCGGCGACGTTGTAGACGAACATCTCGACCTCTTCGCCGTCCTTCACGCCTTTCACCAGATCGCCGATGCAGGTCTTGCCGGTGTAGTCAGGCGCCAGCGACGACGGATCGGGCAGCACGGCCTTGACCACTTTGAGCGGCACCACTTCGAGGCCCTCGGCGGTTTTCACCGGCTGCTCGGACAGCAGGCCGAGCGATTGCAGCACGGTGAAGACGTTGATGTAATGCTCGCCAAAGCCCATCCAGAAGCGCACGTCGGCCTGCGGGTAGTTGGCCGAGAGCGAATGCACCTCGTCGTGGCCCGACTGATAGGCGCGCTGGGTGCCGACGACCGGCAGATCCCAGTCGCGGCCCGAGGCGAACATCGAGGTTTCCTTCCACTGCTGGTCTTCCCAATAGTAGACGGTGCCGGTGAACTCGCGGAAGTTGATCTCCGGGTCGAAGTTCGTGGCGAAATACTTGCCGTGGCTGCCGGCGTTGATGTCGACGATGTCGATGCTTTTGACCTCGTCCATCTGGTCGATGGCGAAACGCGCGAAGGCGTTGACCACGCCCGGATCGAAGCCGGCGCCGAGGATCGCGGTGACGCCCTTTTCAGCGCAGAGGTCGCGCTTTTTCCACTCGTAGTTGGCGTACCACGGCGGGGTCTCGCAGATCTTCGCCGGGTCTTCGTGGATGGCGGTGTCGATATAGGCGGCACCGGTCTCGATGCAGGCGTCGAGCACATACATGTTGACGAAGGCGCTGCCCACGTTGATCACGATCTGCGCGCCGGTCTTGCGGATGAGATCGGCCACGGCGGCGCTGTCCATCGCATCGACCTGATGAGCCTCAAGAACGCCCTCGGTTTTCATGGCGCCCTTTTCGCGCACCGACTCAAGGATCGCCTCGCACTTCGAAAGCGTCCGGCTGGCGATATGGATCGCGCCAAGCACATCGTTGTTCTGAGCGCATTTATGCGCCACGACCTGAGCGACGCCGCCTGCGCCGATGATGAGAACGTCTTTTTTCAACTCAAAGGACCTCCATTTTGTCCGTCTGATCCGCGCGGCGCTCAGGAGAGCGCGTCGCGGAAGTCTTCATAGGTGAAGCCGCGCACCAGCCGCTCGCTGCCGTCGAGCTCGCGGATGGCGATGGCGGGCATCTGCACCCCGTTGAACCAGTTCTTTTTGACCATCGTGTAACCGGCGGCATCCTGGATCGAGAGCCGGTCACCGGGTTTGAGCGGGGCGGGGAAGTTGAACTCGCCGAAGATATCGCCCGCGAGGCAGGATTTGCCGCAGACCATCCACGGCTGATCGCCGCTTTCGTCCATCTTGGCGCTTTCGCGGTAGATCAGCAGGTCTAGCATATGCGCCTCGATCGAGCTGTCGACGATCGCGAGGTTCTTGCCGTTGAAGAGCGTGTCGAGCACGGTGACCTCCAGCGTGGTCGAATTGGTGATCGAGGCTTCTCCGGGTTCAAGATAGACCTGCACCTCGTTTTCGCCAGCGAAACGCTTGAGACGCTCGGCGAGACGGTCGAGCGGGTAGCCCTCGCCGGTGAAATGGATGCCGCCGCCGAGGCTGATCCATTTCATCTGGCGGATGAGATGGCCGAAGCGCTGCTCGATGGAGCCGAGCATGTTGTCGAAGCGCTCGAAATCGTCGTTTTCGCAGTTGTTGTGGAACATGAAGCCGCTGACCTGCTCGAGCACCGGCTCGATGTCCGCAGGGTCATGCTCGCCGAGGCGCGAGAAGGGGCGGGCGGGGTCGGCAAGATCGAAGCCCGAGGTCGAGACGCCCGGATTGACCCGCAGCCCGCGGGTGTGGCCGCGGCTCACCTCTTCGAAACGCTGCAACTGCGCGGCGGTGTTGAAGATCACCTTGTCGGAGCTTGCCAGAACCTCGTCGATCTCGTGATCGGCCCATGCCACGGAATAGGCGTGGGTCTCGCCGGGGAATTTTTCCCGGCCCAGCTTCACCTCGAACAGCGAGGAGGAGGTGGTGCCGTCCATATACTCGCTCATCATGTCGAAGACCGACCACGTGGCGAAGCATTTCAGCGCCAGCAGCGCCTTGGCGCCCGAGGTCTCGCGCAGATGCGCGATCTTTTCCATGTTGGGCAGCAGCCGCGACTTGTCGATCAGGTAATAGGGCGTCTGCATCTGGTCACCTCCGGACAGCGAAACACGGGGAAGAAACGGCAAGAACCCGTCCCACTATAGTGCAAATCTGGCGAGAACAATGCCCTGCGGCATATGGCAGGGGGATGACGGCATGGGAGCGCGGCGGCAAAAGTCTTGGAAAGAGACTTGCGGCGCGGTCCGGTTTGCGGTCTGGCGCGCGCTCGGGGCCACGGTCTGGGCCACGGTCTGGGCCACGGTCGAGGACGTCGGGGCTTGGGGTAAAAAAGGGCAGCCCGAAGGCTGCCCTCAGTCGGTCGAATGGTCCCTGTTGGACCGCGCAGGCTCAGGCGGCCGATTTCAGCTTCTTCGCCTGCGGTGTCACGAAGGCGCCGTGCAGCGCGGCGATGACCGGGTCGAGGTCGTCGCGTTCAAGGATGTACTGCACGTCGACGTTGCGCGGGCCCTGCGTGGCGCCGATCGACTCGTAGCCGGCTTCGGCGATCGCCTGCAGGCCGCGGGTCAGCACCGACAGGCCCTTCAGGTCGCGACCGATGACCGAGGCCATCGCAAGCGTGCGCGAGCTGATCTTGGCCTGCGGATAAAGCTCCGCCAGATCCTTTTCCACCCGGCGCATCGTCTTCAGCGAGCTGTCCAGATAGTGGGTGATCGTATTGGCGTTCGACACTTTCGACACGATGCGCACATCATGACGGGTCAGCACGTCGAGGATCGCGGCGTCATAGCCTTTCACCCCAACCATGTCCTGTTCGAACACCTCCAGCGCAACGATATCGAGGCCGGTGACGATCTCGACCGCGGCTTCTTCGGCCGGTTGGTCGTCGATCAGCGTGCCCGGATCGCCCGGCTCGAACGCATTGGTGACGCGCAGCGGCACCTGCGCCTGACGCAGGGTTTTCGCCGCCTTGGGGTGGATCGCCTCCATCCCCATGTTCGACAGCTGGTCGGCCACGTCGTAGTTGGTGCGGCCCAGCTTGCGGACGTTTTCCGCGCCCACCAGCTTGGGGTCAGCCGAGCTGAGGTGGAACTCCTTGTGGATGATCGCCTCGCGCGCCGACGTCAGTGCCGCCAGCTTCGAAAAGGTCACCTCGGAATAGCCACGGTCGAACTCGCGCATCAGCCCTTCGGTGCACTGGGCATAGCCGGTGACGATGGGCATTTCGCTGGCCGGATCGACCCCTTCGAGCGCCTTGGTGATGCGCTCTTCGAGGGTGTAGTGGCCATCATCGCGCCAGCCCGACAGATCGACGTTGCGGGCGTTCACACCGGCGCGCTGGAGCATCAGCACGGTGACATAGGCCGAATGCGCCTCGCCGAGGCCCGACAGCAGCTCGCGGATCTGCAGCATATGCTCGGACAGCTGGAAGTGCCCGTAGGAGCACAGCCGCTGCAGGTCGATCAGGCAGTTGCGCGCGCCCTCGATACGGTTGCGCACGAAATCGGTCGCCTGCTCGACGTCGCCGGGGTGATCGAGAACCGCTTCATGGGCCTCGATCATCGCCTTCGACACTTCGGTCAGCGCGTCGTGCCAGCCGTGGCCGGAATGGGCGTTGGCGAACTGCCCGTAGACGCCGGGTTGCCCTGACTTCTTGTGTTCGAGCAGCAGGTCGGTGATGCCGCCGAAGGCGGAGACCACGAAGATGCGACCGTAGAGATCTTCGCCCTCGCGGCCGCCGATCAGCAGCGTGTCGCGCAGTTCGTTCAGGCGGGACATGCTCGTCCCGCCGATTTTCTCAACGGTATGGGTCATGGCTTACGCCGTCTCCTCAGCCGGTGCGTAGGACCCGTCTTCGCGGTGCACCTCAGTGCCGGTGACGGGCGGGTTGAAGCAGCAGGCCATGTGCAGCTCTTCTTCCGCACGCAGGATGTGCTTGTCGTGCAGGTTCAGAGCATACATCACGCCGGGCTTGATCTCATGGGTCTCGCCGGTGGCGATATCGGTGATCGAGCCCTTGCCCTTCATGCAGTAGACGCTTTCGAAGTGGTGCTTGTAGTGGAACGTGTGTTCCGAGCCTGCTTCGAGCACGGTGATGTGGAACGAAAAGCCCATGCCGTCATCTGCCAGCAGCATGCGCGTGGAGGTCCAGCGCGCGTCGGCAATGTGCTTGTCGGTTTTCTTCAGTTCGTTGAAATCGCGTACAATCATGGTGTTACTCCGCGGCAATCTTGTGGTTGTTCAGGCAGGCGGCGGTGCTATCGCGCAGGATCTCGAAGCCCTTGCGGAAGGTCTCTTCCGAGGTGGTCAGCGGCGCGAGCACTTTGACGACTTCGTCGTCGGCGCCCGAGGTCTCGATGATGAGACCGCGCTTGAAGGCTTCGGCGCAGATGTCACCGGCCAGATCGCCCGAGACGACGTCGACGCCCCGCATCAGACCGCGACCCTTGAGGTACGCGCCGGGGATCATGTCGGCGATGGTGTTCAATTCGTCTTCGATCAGCTTGGCCTTGGTCGCCAGTTCCGCTTGGAACTTGCCATCGGCCCAGAACTTCTCGAGCGCCACGCGGGCGGTCACGAAGGCATGGGTGTTGCCCCGGAACGTGCCGTTGTGCTCGGCCGGTTTCCAGACGTCCAGCTCCGGCTTCATCAGCAGCGCGGCAAAGGGCAGACCGAAGCCCGAGAGCGATTTCGCCATCGGAATGAGGTCCGGCTCGATGCCCATCTCCTCGAAGGAGAAGAAGGTGCCGGTGCGGCCGATGCCCGCCTGAATGTCGTCGGCGATGAGCAGCGCGCCGTGCTTCTTGGCAAGGCGGGCGATGCCGCGCAGCCATTCGGCAGAGGCGGCGTTGAGGCCACCCTCACCCTGCACCGGCTCCACGAGGAAGGCGGCGGGGGCGTCGAGACCCGACGAGGGGTTCTCGAGCATCATCTCGATCTGCTTCAGCGTATCGACGTCGGGGCCGAAGGCGCCCTCATAGGGCATATGGGTCACGCCCTGCAGCGGCATACCGCCACCGTTGCGCTTGCCCTTGTTGCCGGTCGCCGCCAGCGCGCCCACGGTCATGCCGTGGAAGCCGTTGGTGAAGGCCACGATGTTGGTGCGGCCGGTGACCTTGCGGGCGAGCTTCATCGCCGCCTCGACGGCGTTGGTGCCGGTCGGGCCGACCATCATCACCTTGTGGTCCATGCCACGCGGCTCGAGGATCAGGCGCTCGAAGGTCTCAAGGAAGGCTTCCTTGGTCTCGGTGTGCATATCAAGGCCATGGGCAATGCCATCGCTCATGATGTGCTCGACCAGAGCCGCCTTCATGTCGGCGTCATTGTGGCCGTAGTTCAGCGAGGAACAGCCAGCCAGAAAGTCGATGTAGGTCTTGCCGTTGGCGTCGGTCAGTTCCGAGCCCTTGGCAGAGGTGAAGCTCACCGGGAAGGAGCGGCAGTAGGAACGTGCCTCGGATTCGCGGCGAGCGTAAATAGTCGGGCCGTTAGACGTGTCTTTCGGCATATCAGAAGTCCTTTCTAGGAACTTTGAAAAGATAAGGATGTAGCGATGTAAGGGGGTGCGATCAGGCCGCGGCGCGCAGCGCCTCTTCCTCTTCCGGCAGTTCGATCGTGACCATGTGTTCGGTCGCGTGCATGCCGTCGAAGTGCTCGTCGCGCGTGTAGTGCGGCTCGTCCGAAAGCTCGCCGCCGATAGAGCGGGCGAAGCTGCGGAACAGCCCCCACGACGCATCATTGTCGCGGGTGATCGTCGTCTTCAGTTCAGTTGCGTCCGCGCATTCCTCACGCTCGATCAGATGCGTCAGCATCTTGCGGCCAAGGCCGAGACCGCGGGCCTTGGGGCTCACGGCGACCTGCCAGACGAAGAAGGCGTCTTGGTTCGGGATCATGTGACCCGAAATCCAACCCACCGGCTCGCCGTCGAGTTCGGCCAGCACGCAGGTATCGCGGAAGTGCTCTGCCTGAACGAGATTGCAGTACATCGAATTCTCGTCCAGCGGCTTGCACGCGCGCACGAGATCCCAGATCGCAGCCCCGTCCGTCGCTTCGGGCTTACGCAGCACGGGAGTGCGCGTTTCAGGCTGTGTCATGTCTTTCGGCATTGATCAGGGTCCTCTGGTTCGTTCGTCAATCTAACTAATCGAACAGCGATAAAGTTTCAACCACCGAAGCAGTTTTTACGCTTATAGCGGCTTTTGAGGCCATTTAGCCTCTGAAGTACTAAGTTTTTATGAAGCAAATCCCCTTAGTCTTTCGAATGACCCTGGCAAGTGCTTCGTAGATTGAAGCTTCGGCAGAAAGCTGCCAAAAGATTGCCATGTCCGACCCCGTTCCAGACCGAACCGATCAGAGCCTGATCGCCTTGCGCCGAATCCTGCGCGCTACCGAACTGTACGAGCGCAAGCTCGCGCAGGCTGCTGGCCTGACCCCGGCGCAGCTGCGGGTGCTGCAGATCCTTGCCAAGAAGGACCATGGTGCGACCACGCCCAAGGCGCTGGCGACGCAGATGGGGGTCAGTCAGGCCACGGTGACGGCGCTGGTCGACAAGCTGGTCGCGCGCGCCATGGTTGGGCGCGAGCGCTCGGTGAAGGACCGGCGTCAGACCGATGTGGTGATCTCGGACAAGGGCCGCGAGGCGGTGAGCCAGTCGCCCGATGCGCTGCAGCAGCGCTTTGTCAAAAGCTTCGAGGGGCTGCAGGACTGGGAGCAGGCGCAGCTTGTGGCGTCGCTCGAGCGGGTCGCGGCGATGCTGGACGCGCATGAGATCGACGCCTCGCCGGTGCTGACCATCCGCGACATCCGTCAGGAAGGCCATTAGGCACAGACTTAGCGGGGCCGTAGGCTAGGGCTCGGCGGCGTCCTGCGTCGCCAGCATCTGCTGTGCCTCGGCGATCTCGCCCGCGGCTGTTTGTTCCGGAAGTTCGTGCAGCGCCCGGCGCAGGTCGGCATCGCCATATCCGCGCGCTGCCAAGTCACGGGCAGCACGCACCTCCAGAAGAGCTGCGTTTGAGGCGCGGGCGGCCTTCAGAGCGCCGGTGAGCAAAAGCTGCGGATCGCCGCCGCAGCGCGCCGACAGCCGCAGAAGCTCGGCCTCGAAATAAAGCTCGCCATTGGCGGCGGTGATCTCGCGCGCCTGCTGCAGAAGGCTTTGTGCCGTCTCACGGTCGCCGCCGCGCAGCGCGATCTCGGCCTGCCACGCGCGGGCGTAGGGCAGGGCGAGGCTGGCGCCGGTGGCCAGATAGGCCTCGGTGCCCTTGGTCAGCAGCGCCGCGCCGCTGGGATCGCTCTGCTGGTCGCGGGCGTAGCCGATCACCATCTCGGCCTGCGCGCGCCATTGCGCATAGCCGTGGCGGTCGGCGAGTCGCTCGGCGATCTGGCCGTGATGCAGCGCGGGGCCCGGAGCCTGCAGGAAGTGATGCATCACCCCGGTGAAGACATGAGCGAAGGCCATCGAGAAATCATGCGCATGGGCTTCGGCGGCGGCGATCGCCCCGGCGCTGGCCTGCCGCGCGGCCTCGGGCGCGGCGCAGAGCGCGTGCAGCCAGCATTCGTAACTGCGGGCGCAGACCGAAAGGTCGAGTCCATAGCGCTCGATCTGCGCCTCATGCAGTCCGGGCCGGTGCTGCGCGACCGCCTCGCGGAAGGCGGCGAGCGCTTCGGGCAGATCGCCCGCGTAATATTGCGTGACCCCCAGCGCATAATTCGCCGCCACCTCACCCACCGTATCGCCAAGCTCGCGGCAGAGCGTCAGGTAGCTTTCGGCGATGCGGGTCGCCGTGGCGATGTCGGCGCGCACGACGTAGTAGCTCCATAGACCCCAGTAGACATGCGCCAGTTCACCGCGTTCGCGCGTGCTGTCGGCGAGCTTCAGGGCGCGGGCGTAATTGGCCTCGATCGCGGGGGCACCGAAGCCGTGCAGGGCCAGCAGTTGCGGGCCGCGCAGCAGCAGGTGCTTCAGCTCCAGCGCGGTGGCGTCTTCGGAGGCGGGCAGGCTGCTGGCAAGCTCTGCGGCGCGGGCGAAATGGGCGTCGGCCTCGGTATGGGCGGCGACGCGCAGCGCCTGTTTGCCCGCGGTTTCGAGCAGCGCGATGGCGTCGCGCGGGCGGCCACCCTGTTCGAAATGCCGGGCGATGCGCTCGGCGGGCACGGGCACGGGGGCGGCGGCGAGGATATCGCCAAGGCGGCTGTGCAGCGCCGCGCGCTCGGCCAGAAGAATGGTCTGATGCGCCTGCTCCTGCACCAGCGCGTGTTTGAACTCATAGCGCGCGTCGGCGGCCCGCCCGAGCCGGTAGACCAGATCTAGCTTTTGCAACTCGCGCAGCGTGGGGTCGAGATCCTCGGCCCTCCGTCCGGCGAGCGCTGCCAGCGTCTCGCGGTCGAAGACCCGACCGATCACCGCCGCCTGCTGCAACAGCAGCCGCGCGCCGTCGAGCCGGTCGATCCGTGCGGTGAGCGAGGCCTGCAGGCTGTCGGGGATGCTGCCGTCGGCGCCGGTGGCGGCGGTGTGGACCAGTTCCTCGAGATAAAGCGGGATACCGTCGGAGCGGGCGACGATCTCGGCGATACGGCTTTCGGGCCATGTCTCGGGGCAGATGTCGCGGACCAGCGCGGTCGCCTCGCGCGGGGTCAGCCGGGCGAGCGTGATGCTGTGCATCCGTGGCGGCTTTGGCACGGCGACGCCCTCGGCCTGACGCGAGGTGCCCAGCATCATCAGTGGCAGATCCTCCAGCTCGCGCGCAAGCCGGACGAGCAGCAGCTGCGAGGTGGGATCGAGCCAGTGCATGTCTTCCACGATGAGCAGCAGCGGGCGGCCTTCGGTGGCGGCCAGCCGCAGCAGCGCGGTGATCGCCGAGAGCAGCGCGTCCTGATCGCGCAGCCGCTCGTCGGGCACCGCAGAGAGGCCCAAAAGCGTCGAAAGCACCTGCTCGACCTGTCCAAGGTCGAGGCCGGGACGCCGTTCGAGCCAGTGCCGCAGGCGCGAGCGGCGGGTGCTGTCGTCGGGCAGATCGGCGAAGCCCAGCATCTCTTGCAGGTGCTGAACCAGCGGAAAGAGCACGCTTTTCTGGTGATGCGGCGAGCCGGAGAATTGCAGCAGGCGCGGCGCGTCGGTCAGCGCGCGTTTCTTGAAGTCCGACAGCAGGCGGGATTTGCCGATGCCGGATTCCCCGCGCAGCACGATAACCTGCGTCTCACCTTCGGTCGCGGCGCGCCAGCGGCGCAGCATCTCGTGCAGGTCCTCTTCGCGCCCGGTGAGCCGCGTCAACTGCCGGGTCGCGCCCGAGATGAAGAAGCGGTCGGCATGGTGGCTTTCGCCCAGCACCAGTTGCACCTGAGGGCCGCTGGCCGCATCGCCCACCGGCGACAGGCGGAACTGCCCGCGCAGCGCGTGCTGCATCGCCCCGGCGATGCGGGTCTCCCCCGGACCGGCCTGCAGTTCGATGCGCGAGGCGGTCATCACCGCAGGCCCGGCGACCGAGACCACCGCGCCCTCGCTGCCTTGCTGACCGACCAGCGTCTCGCCCATGGCGAGCCCGGCGCGCAGCGCCAGCGCCCGCCCGCGCGCATCGCGGAAGGGCTGTTCCAGCAGGCCAAGGGCGGCCATCACCGCGCGCTCGGCATCCGCCTCATGCGCGCGGGGGTGGCCGAAGAGCGCGATCATCCGACCATCGGCCTGATCGATGATCTTGCCGCCATAAGCGCCGATGTGATCGCGGCAATGCGCGGCGAAATCGGCCAGAAGCGCCGACAGGCTCTCGGGGTCGCGGTCGAGGTCTTCGGGCAGGGCAAAGCCCAGCACCGCGACGGTCAGTTGCCGCCGCTCGGGGATGGCGCTGCCATCGGGGCGCAGCGGGCCGGTGCTGCGCCCGGTGACCGGCGGGGCAGTGGTGTCGCGGATCTCCTCGAAGAGATCGATCGTGTCGGGGTCGGGCTCGGCGTCGAGCTCGCGGCGCAGCGCGTCGAGGCAGCGCTGATACTGCTGCAGCGCCTCGCCGCGCCGCCCGGTCTGCCAGAAGTGCCGCATGAGCGCGCGATGCGCCTCTTCGTGGGTCTCGTCGATGCGCAGCAGGGCGCGGGCGATGTCGGGCTGGGCGGGATCGTCGAGCAGCGCCTCATACAGCGTGTCGAGCACCCGGTCGCGCAGCTGTTCGCGGTAGAGGCGGCGCCAGTCCTCGAAGGCTTCCGACCGGATGTCGAGCCCGGCAAGAAAGTCGCCCTGATAGACCTCTGCAAGCTCGGCAGCGGCTGCGGGCGAGGGTTTGGCGATCAGCGCCTCGGTGTGCTTGGTGTCGATCTCGATGCGCCGCGAGTCGAGCAGCACCGCCTCTTTGCTGGCCTCGATGCATTCAAGGCCATAGCGCGACAGGGCGCGGCGCAGTACCGAAAGCTCTTGCCGCAGGCTGGCGCGGGCCTGTTCCTCGCCCCGGTCGCCCCACAGCAGAGTGGCGATCTCTTCACGCGGCACGGCGCGGTCGGCCCGCTGCGCGAGGATGGCCAGCAGGGCGAAGGATTTGCGCGAGCTGAGCCGCAGCGGCGTGCCGTCTGCGAGCTGCAACTCGTAGCCTCCAAGCAACCTCAACACGGCCTGCGTCACTTACATCACTCCCCCGGTCCCCAGCGGGCGGTGCCCGGTGCAAGGCGGTGTCGTGCCTGGCCTTGCTGCGGTTTCCGGGCGGCTACTCGCCTTTTGCGATAGTTTTGCGCGGCCCGTGGAACCCTAGGGTATTAAGTCACTACTAAAAATGCGTCTTTACCATTGGGCAGGACGTTCAACGTTACAGAGAGAAATTGCAAGCATTTCCCGAAATGATTGCAGTGGTCTTCGCATGGGATGTGGCGGTCCGGGCATTGCGTGGACGCTGGCGCATGTAGGGCTGGCTTACGAATTGGGGCAAGGAGAGCCGCGTGACGATACCGCAAACACCTTTCAACGGCCTGACCATCGCGGGCCAGCCGGTGGATGATTCCGAGGCCGCCCTGCACGAGGTGGTCAAACATCTGACGGTGCCCGCAGTGCGCCAGTCCGAGGCGGCTTTTGGCGGCAGCGACGCGCAGGCGCTCCGCGCGCTCGAGCTGCCCTTGGCGCGGCAGATCGTCGAGGCGTGGCAGCTGTCCCCGCGGGGACACGCGTTTGCCAGCCTTGCGGATGCGCTTGACGAGATCCGCTTTCGCCTTGCGGCGATCGCGGCGATGAGCCGCTTCAACACCGGCGCCTATGACGTGGATTACTTCAACCCCGACATCCATCTGGTGCCGCGGCTCGGCAGCGCCGGACCGGCGCTCTTGTCGCGCTTCTGGCAGTTCTTTGGTCCCGACGGGGCAAGCGAGGCGCAGTTTGCGCAGGCGCCGGACACACAGGCGGCGCAGGCGATGGCGCCGGTGACGGGGGCGCTGATGCCGTTCCGCGGGGAGTGCGCCGGGGGCTTTCAGATGGCAGTCTATCTGGGGCTGCTGAACGGTCTGGGGGCCGCGCGCTTTGATGAGATGGCCGCCAAATGGCAGCGCATGTATATCGGGCCGTGGCGCATCGGTGAGGCGCAGACGCCCAATCCGGCGACGCTCTTTATGATCTCGGCGCCGCTCGACGCGCCGCCAGTGCCCGGCGATTACCTCTATTTCAAGAACAAGGACGATTACCTGCATTGGGCGCCCGAAGGATTCTGGACCGGGCTCAACGCCATGTACATGGGGATGGATGCGCTTGGCACGCGGCATTACTCGGGCATGGGCGCGAGCTGGCTGAGCGAGACCAACCTGCGCGCCTCGCTGGTCAACGCCTATTACCACGACTGCGCGCCGCATGTGATCGACGATCCCGCCACCGAGGTGCGTTTCACCCAGCGGCGGTTGCTGCAGATCCCGGCCGATATCGAGGCTGCCATGGCTGAGCCCACGACGCCCAAGGGCGGCACCGCCACCCCCACCTCCAGCGCGCTGCTGGCCGCTGGCTTTGCGCCGCAGACGGGCGGGGTTTTTGCCCATCCCGGCACCACGCTGGCCGAGCTTTGCGCGGAGCTTGGCTTTGCGCCCAGCGATCTGCAGCAGGTGCGCAGCGCGGGCATCGACAACACGCCGCACCGGGTGATGCTGGGCGGCGCCATGCTGATCGTCACGCCGGTGGATCCGGGCGGCAGCGCCAGAGACCCCGGCGCATGGGTGCGCGCGCATCTGCGGCTGGACCGAGAGTGACCCTTAGGTGAGTGATCTGATGAGTGAGCATTTCCGCGAGGTGGCCGAGAACGCCATCGGCCCGTTTCCGGGCAATTGCGCCGGTTACGGCAACCCGCCGTCAAGCGGCTGGGGCTATGTGGCGGCGCTGAAGCTGTCGATCGGCACGGTCGCGGCGGATATGGACGAGGGGCTGGAGGGCATCGTCTCTTACGACCGGGCGGAGTGTGAGGACGCCTATATCGGGCAGATCAACATGATCACCGTCTCGAGCTTTTGCGGCGTCAACGGCGCGGTCTGGGGCTATGACCTTGCCCGTGCCGATGATCTGGCGCAGGGCCGTGTGGCGCCGAAGATGGTGCTGCCGCGCCATGATGGCGCCGAGGTGCCGGTGCTGCCGATGGAGCCGCTGCTCGACGCCGCCTACCGGCTGTTCGGCTCGCGCCACGAGCGGCGGTTCGCGCCGCTGCCGGGGGCCATGGTGGTCTGCGCCAACAAATCCCAGACCATTCGCCCCAAGGCTGAAACGACGATCTGGTGCGCGCTGGCGCTGGCCATCGCCGAGGACCGGATGACCACGGCGAACCTCTTCATCGAGGATGCGTCGGACACCGAAAGCACCGGCGAGGCGCCGCTGCAGGACATCGAGGCGAATATCGCCAAGTCGATCCTGCGCTGCGGTGCCGATCAGGGCGTCAAATACCGCGAGATCTTCATCGGCACCAAGACGCTGCGGATCACCCCGGACATGGTCGGCTGCGCGCTGGCCTGCGTGCCCTATGTGGCGCTGCCACCCGCGGCGATCCCGCCGGGACGCAGCGCGGGCGATCTGGCCGATATGACCCTCGGCGAATGGGAGGCGGCGCTGAATTTACCGCCGATGGAGCCCTATCCGGGCCGCTACCGGCGTTAGTTCGGGCTTCGGCGCTTGTAACCCCCGCGGCGCTCGGCGCAGATGGGCGCGAGTTGCGCCGCGCGGGGGAGGGGCGGCGCCGATTAAAGACCCATCCCGCCCTGCGGGGTGCCAGACCGGAGAGCCGCCCGATGCCGCAGCATGTCGCCATCAACATCAAAACCCGTGCCTATCACACTCTGCTGGGGGCGCATTACACGCTGCATGATTGCACCGAAGGCTACGGCCATCTGAGCGAGGAAGAGCGCGCGGAAATCCGCGTTCTGGTCACCGCCGGATTCAAGGGCGCCAAGGGCCCCGATATGGACGCGCTGCCGAACCTTGGGCTGATCTGCTGCGTCGGCACCGGCTATGAGGGGATCGACGTGGCGGCGGCGATCGAGCGCGGCATCAAGGTCTCGCATGGGGCTGGCGTGAACGCCGGCGCGGTGGCCGATCACACGATGGCGCTGCTGCTTTCGGCGGTGCGCCGGATTCCGCATCAGGACCGTCTGACCCGCTCGGGCGCGTGGAATTACGGCGAGACGCCGCGGCCGCTGTTCTCGCGCCGCAAGATCGGCCTTTACGGCATGGGCGGCATCGGCGCGGCGGTGGCGCGGCGCGCGGCGGGCTTCGATCTGGAGGTGCTCTATCACAGCCGCACGCCGAAGGATGATCTGCCCTATGCCTATGTGCCCTCGCTGCTGGAACTGGCGGAGCGCTGCGATTACCTCGTCGCCTGCGTGCCGGGCGGCCCGGCGACGCAGCACGCGGTGAACGCGGAGGTGCTGCAGGCGCTGGGGCCGAAGGGCTATCTGATCAACGTCGGGCGCGGCTCGGTTGTGGACACCGACGCGCTGATCGCCGCGCTGCAGTCGGGCGGGATCGCCGGGGCGGGGCTCGACGTCTATGAGACAGAGCCAGAGGTGCCCGAGGCGCTGATCGCGCTCGAGAACGTGGTGCTGACGCCGCATATGGCGGGCAACGCGCCGGAGGTTCAGGAGATGGCCGCCGATCTCATCCGCGAGAATATCGCCGCCTTCACCAGCGGCGCGGATCTGGTGAGCCCGGTGCCGGAGATGAAGGCGCTGGCGACGGCGGGGTAGGGGGGCAAGGGCGCTCTTACACCGCCTGCGCCGGATGCTCTGCGGCGACGGCGACGAGCGCGTTCACCAGACCCTGCAGCGCCGGGTCTGGCAGCACGCCGTCGCGCAGCGAGATGCCGACCGGGCCGCCCAGCAGTTCGTTCTGCACCGGAAGCACGGTCAGCTCGCCGCTGTCGAGTTCGGCGCGCACCACGCCCGCGGAGATGAACCAGATGGTGTCTGACCGCGCGACGACCCGTCGCCCGAAGGCGTGGGAAACATTCTCATATGCGGGAGCCGGCTCGCCCAGCCCCAGCGATTGCAGGAAAGACCTTACCGAGCCCGAGATCACCGCGCCCGCGGGCGGCAGCATAAGCGGAAAGCGGATCAGGTCCGACGGCTCCCACGGCTGCCCGGCAAGCGGATGGCCGGGGCGGATCACCGGCACCACGCGCTCCCAGTACAGCTGGCGGAAGCTGAGCCCCTCGCCGGTGCCGGTGGCGGGCATGCGCCCGACCACCAGATCAAGCGCGCCCTCGCGCAATTGCGACAGCAGCAGCCAGTTCGGCCCGGTGGAGACGCGCAGCGTGCAGTCAGGGTAGCTGTCGCGAAAGCGCGCGGCGGCGTCGGGGAAAAGCCCGGTGGCGGCGGTGGGCAGCACGCCCACGGCAAGTTTGTGCTGGCTTTGCGGCAGTTCGCGCAGCAGGCGCTCGCCGCGTTCGAGATCGGCCAGCGCCGTGCCCGCGTATTGCTGAAAGATCTTGCCCGCCCGGCTCAGCGCCAGCCGTCGCCCGCTGCGGTCGAACAGCTGGGCGTTCAGGATCTCTTCAAGCTCGCGCACCGTCTTCGAGGCGGCGGGCTGGCTGACGTGCAGCGCCTCGGCGGCGGCGCTGAGGCTGCCGAGGCGGGCGGTCTCGAGAAACACCCTAAGGTGGCGCATGCGCAGGTGAGGATGGAGCATCTATAACCCATCAGTTATGAGTGATGCCTCTACTTATATTTTTCACGGGCGGTTTGCCATGGCAGAAGAGCGCCAGGCCCGACTTGGCCCGAGGAGGACACATGCAGACAATCGACGCCGCAGGGGTGACCCTGCACATCCGCGACGAAGGCCCGAAAGATGGCCGCGTGCTGATGCTGGCCAACTCTCTGGGCACCGACCTGCGGGTCTGGGATGCGCTGCTGCCGCTGCTGCCCGAGGGGCTGCGCGTGGTGCGTTTCGACAAGCGCGGGCATGGGCTGTCGGATGCGCCCGACGCGCCCTATGCGATGGAGACGCTGGTGGCGGACGCCGAGGCGGTCTGCACGGCGCTCGATCTGAAGGACATCACCTTTGTCGGCCTGTCGATCGGCGGGCTCATCGGGCAGGGGCTGGCGGCGAAGCGCCCGGACCTCATCCGCGCGCTGGCGCTGATGGATACGGCGGCCAAGATCGGCACGCCCGAGATGTGGCAGACCCGGATCGACGGCATTCGCGCAAACGGTGTGGCCTCGCTGGCGGACGCCATTCTTGAACGCTGGTTCACGCCGGGTTTCCGCGAGAGCGATCCGCAGTTCGCGCTGTGGAAAAACATGCTCGAGCGCACCCCGCTCGAGGGCTACGTGGGCTGCTGTGCCGCCATCGCGGGCGCCGATCTGACCGAGAGCACCCGCGCGCTGAGCCTGCCGGTGCTGGCCATGGCCGGCGCCGAGGATGGCTCGACGCCGCCCGAGTTGGTGCGCGGCACCGCCGAGCTTTGCGGTGCGGAATTCGCGTTGATCGACGGGGCGGGGCATATCCCCTGCGTCGAACAGCCCGAAGAGACCGCCCGCCTGATCAATGACTTTCTGAGGAGGACCGCCTGAATGGACGAGCTTTACGAACAGGGCATGAAGACCCGCCGCGCGGTGCTGGGCGACGCGCATGTGGACCGCGCCGAGGCCGCCAAGACGCCGCTCGACGAGGCGTTCCAGACGCTGATCACCCGCAGCGCATGGGGCACGGTCTGGAGCTCTGACGCGATCAGCCATCGCGAGCGCTCGATGCTGACGCTGGCGCTGCTGGCGGCGACCGGCAACTTCGAGGAGATCCCGATGCACATCCGCGCCACCGCGCGCACCGGGGCCAGCAAGCAGGATGTGCTGGAGGCTTTCCAGCACGTGGCGATCTACGCCGGGGTTCCGCGCGCCAACCACGCGCTGAAACTGGCCAAGGCGACCTATGCCGAAATGGAGGCGGCAGCCGAATGAGCAACTTCATCACCACAGATAAGGGCCCGCTGATCCCGCGCAACCGCGACGCGCATCCCGTGGCCTATGATCCCGGCTATAAGACCAGCGTCACCCGGTCCCCGAACCTGCCGCTGCTGTCGATGGAAAGCTCGCCCTCGGAAGAGACCGGCCCGACCTTCGGCCACGGCAAGCTGGGCGCGCTCGACAACAACCTAGTGCTGAACTGGACCAAGGGCGCGGCCCCGGCGGTCGGCGAGCGCATCCTGATGCATGGCCGGGTGCTCGACGAGAACGCCAAGCCGGTGCCGAACACGCTGATCGAGATCTGGCAGGCCAACGCGGGCGGGCGCTACCGCCACAAGAAGGACACCTATCTTGCGCCGCTCGACCCGAACTTCGGCGGCTGCGGGCGCACGCTGACCGATGAGAACGGCTATTACCAGTTCCTCACCGTGCGTCCCGGCGCCTACCCTTGGCCGAACCGCGGCAACGACTGGCGCCCGATGCACATCCATATCTCGGTCTTCGGTCACAGCTTCGGCCAGCGCCTGATCACCCAGATGTATTTCGAGGGCGATCCGCTGATCGACCACTGCCCGATCGCCGCGACGATCAAGAACCGCGCCCAGCTTGATGCGCTGGTCGCCCCGCTCGATCTGGCGCATTCGCGCCCGCTCGACTACCTCGCCTATAAGTTCGACATCGTGCTGCGCGGTCGCCGCCAGTCGATGTTCGAGAACAAGCTGGAGGGCATGTGATCATGGTGCAGAAACTCGACACCCTCGTGGAAACCGCTTCGCAGACCGCGGGCCCCTACGTGCACATCGGTCTGATGCCCACCTATGCGGGCAACGCGGGCTATTACGACGAAGAGATCGGCGTCAGCCCCATCGAAGAGGGCTGCGATGGCGAGATCATCGAGATCACCGGCTCTGTCTATGATGGCACCGGCTGGGCGATGCGCGACGCGCTGATCGAAAGCTGGCAGCCCGATGCCAAGGGCGTCTTTGCCGGGCAAGAGGGTGCGGACCCCAAGGTTTCGGGCCATTGCCGCTTTGCCGCCGATGCCGAGACAGGCGAGTTCACCCTGCGCACAGTCAAGCCGGGCAAGGTGAAGGGCCGGGGCGGCGTGGAGAGCGCGCCGCATATCTCGCTTTGGGTCGTGGCGCGCGGCATCAACATGGGCCTGCAGACGCGCATCTACTTCGAGGACGAAGACAATGCCTCGGACCCGCTGTTGGCGCGCATCGAGCAGCGCCCGCGCGTCGAGACGCTGATCGCCAAGAAGACCGGCGAGGGCAAATAC
Source organism: Salipiger sp. PrR002 (assembly GCF_010500775.1). NCBI lineage: Bacteria > Pseudomonadati > Pseudomonadota > Alphaproteobacteria > Rhodobacterales > Roseobacteraceae > Salipiger > Salipiger sp. PrR002. The sequence goes on along the minus strand of NZ_JAAGOU010000012.1, from coordinate 35,781 downwards.
CGTTTCGACATCCGCCTGCAGGGCGAAGGCGAGACGGTCTTCCTCGACATCTGAGGCGCGGATATTAGAACGATGCGACGGGGCGGCTGTGCGGGCCGCCCCTTCGGCATGTGGAGGGACAGGACTTATGAGCGCGAGCGTTTTCGATCACCCTTGGCTGGGCGGGCTCTTTGCCGACCCCGAGATGGCGGCGATCTGGTCTGCGGACCGGCAGATGGCGCATATGCTGGCCTTCGAGGCGGCGTGGAGCCGGGCGCTCGGGGCCTGCGGGCGGGCCGATGCGGCGCTGGCCGAGGCGGCGGCGGCAAAGATCGAGGCCGCGAAGATCGATCTGTCTGACATCCGCGCGGGCATGGCGCGCGACGGCGTGCCGGTGCCGCGGCTGGTCAAACAGCTGAAGGACGCGGTGGGCTGCGATCTGGCGGTGGCGGTGCATAAGGGTGCGACCTCGCAGGATGTGGTGGACAGCGCGCTGGCGCTGACCCTCAAGGAGAGCAGCGCGCTGTTGGCGGAGCGGCTGGCCACGCTGGAAGCGGCGCTGATCGAGCTTGACGCGCAGCGCGGCGCGAAGCCGCTGATGGGGCGCACGCGGATGCAGGCGGCGACCGAGATCACCGTCTCGGATCGGCTGCGCCCGTGGCATCAGCCGCTTGCGGCGCATCTCGAGCGGCTGGCGGAGCTGTCTCCGCGGGTCGAGCGGGTGCAGATCGGCGGTGCCTCGGGCGACCGCAAGGCGCTTGGCACCGATGCGCAGGCGGTGGTGGATCACGTCGCCGCAGCGCTCGATCTGGCCAGCGCGGACAGCGCGTGGCACGCCATGCGCGGCGGCGTGGCGGAATACGCGGGGCTTTTGTCGCTGATCACCGGAACCTTGGGCAAGATCGGGCAGGACATTTGCCTGATGGCGCAGCAGGGGCTGGACGAGATCAAACTCTCGGGCGGCGGCGGGTCTTCGGCGATGCCGCACAAGCAGAACCCGGTGAGCGCCGAGCTTCTGGTGACGCTGGCGCGGTTCAACGCGGTGCAGCTTTCTGGGATGCATCAGGCGATGATCCACGAGCAGGAACGCTCGGGTGCGGCTTGGGCGCTGGAGTGGATGATCCTGCCGCAGATGGCGCAGGCCACCGCCTCTGCGCTGGCCACGGCGACCGCGCTGGTGGGCAAGATCGACCGCATTGGGATGCCCGAGGCGAAGTGAGGCCATGTGAGGCGGCGGCTGGGGGAACGGGCGGCTGAAACTCCGCCCGGAAATCCGGCACGGCACCTGCGTGAAAGCTATGGGGCAGGGCGCTTTTCCGAGGCGGCTCTGGCCAGCCGAAAATCCGCTCGCTAAGACTAGCGCACAATCTGTCGCCGCTCTGACAGGCGCGCTTGGCGCGGCGCGGGGCTGCGGCAGCGTTCACTGCGCCTGTTGCGGCAGGCTGGCCCCAAGACCTGAATGAGGTACCCCATGACGTTCGCTTTCGATCCCGCCCGGCTGCCACTGCCGAACCGGCATTTTATCGGAGGCGAATATGTGTCCGGCGATGAGGCGATCGAGCTTGTCTCGCCCTCGACCGGCCAGCGCCTTGGAGCCATTCCCTGCGCGGATGCCGCGCTCGTCGACCGCGCCGTGATGAGCGCGCGCAACGCGCTGCGCACCTCGGGCTGGGCCGGGCTGCAGCCGCGCGCCCGCCTGCGCGCCCTGCACGCATGGGCCGATCTCATCGAGCAGGAAGCCGAAACGCTGGCGATGCTCGAAGCGGTCTGCTCTTCGCGCCCCTATGCCGGGGCGCTGGCGGGGGACGTCATGGTGACCGCCGAGCAAATCCGCTTTTTCGCCGAGTTCGCCGACAAGGAGGCGGGCACGCTGGTGCCGACCTCGGACGCGCAGTTCGGTTTCATCTCGGATCACCCTTACGGTGTCATCGGGGCGATCACCCCGTGGAACTTCCCGATCTCCATGGCCGCGTGGAAGCTGGGCCCGGCGCTGGCGGCGGGCAACGCGGTGGTGCTGAAACCCTCGGAGATGACGCCCTACACCACGCTCTACCTTGCCGAACTGTCGGTGAAAGCGGGCATTCCGGCGGGGCTCATCAATATCGTGCTGGGCGACGGGCCGACCACCGGCGCCGCGATCACCGGCCATCCGGGCATCGACAAAGTGTCTTTCACCGGCTCCACCCGCGCCGGGGCGGCGATCATGGAAAACATCGCCCGCTGCGGCATCAAGCCGATGACGCTGGAGCTTGGCGGCAAGAGCCCGATGGTGGTTTTCGCCGATGCCGATGTCGACGTCACCGCCGACGCGCTGACCACCGGCATCATCCCCAACGCCGGGCAGTTCTGCGTCGCGGGCTCGCGGATGATCGTCGAGGCGAGCGTCGCCGATGAGCTGGCGGCGAAACTGTCGGAGCGCTTTGCCAAAATCACCCCGTCCGAGACCCATAGCGCCGAAGCCGGGTTCTCGCCGATCATTTCCGAAAAGCAGCTGGCGCGGATCGACAGCATCGTCCGGGCCGCGCAGGACGAGGGTGCCGAGCTGATCTGCGGCGGCGGGCGGTTCGATCACGCCGGGGCCTTCTATCGCCCGACGCTGATCGGCGGTGTCGATGAGACCAACCCCGCCGTGCGCGAAGAGATCTTTGGCCCCGTCGCCACCTTCCAGACCTTCAAGACCGAAGAGCAGGCCATGGCGCTTGCCAGCCACCCGACCTACGGGCTGGCCGCCGGTCTCTTCACCCGTGACCTGTCGCGCGCCATGCGCCTGACCCGCGATCTCGAAGCGGGCACGGTCTGGGTGAACCGCTATGGACGCACCCGTGACCACATCCTGCCGACCGGGGGCTGGAAGGCCTCGGGGCTGGGCAAGGATCTGGGCCGCGAGGCCTATCTCGCCAACCGCCGGACCAAGTCGGTGCTGATCGACCTGTGAAGCCACACTGACAGGCAGGCCCGCCTCTCTGGACGCGGGTCTGGCTATCGCTTGGCGCGCCTGCAAAAAGCGGATGTGCCGAAAATATCAATTCCCGTGAAGATTGTGTGGAACCCTGCCGGGGGTGGGTCCGTTGGGTCAGGAGATTTGCCCCAAAACACGGATTTGATCCTTGGAACAGCTTGCACGCCGCCTCGGCCTACGAACCGATCCGACGATTTTCTTCATTTCGGCCGCCTTCACGATCATTTTCGTGCTGGCATTGGTCCTTTTCCCCGAGGCCATCGGGGACGCTTTCGCGGTGGGACGAAATTGGATCGTCACCAACCTCGGATGGTTCTTTGTCCTCGGCGTGAACGTCTGGCTGGGCTTTCTGATCTGGGCCGCCATGTCGCGCCACGGTCATATCAGGCTGGGCCGTAAGGGAGAGCGGCCGGTCTATTCCAACCTGTCGTGGTTCACCATGCTGTTCGCGGGCGGTATCGGCACGGTGCTGATGTTCTGGGGCGTGGCCGAGCCGATCAGCCACTTCTCGAACCCGCCTTTGCCGGGGGTCGAGCCTTACACCGATGAGGCGGCCAAGGACGCCATTTCCATCGCCATTTATCACCTTGGCCTGCACACTTGGACGATCTTCACGCTGCCGGGTCTGGCCTTTGCCTATTTCATCAACCGCTATGATCTGCCGGTGCGCGTCAGCTCGGTGTTCTATCCGCTGCTGGGCGAGGGCATCCACGGCCCCATCGGCAAGGCCATCGACATCGCCTCGATCCTCGGCACGCTGTTCGGCGTTGCCGTGTCGCTCGGTCTCGGCTCCAGCCAGATCGCGGCGGGGCTTGATGCGCTCTTCGGCACCGGGACCGGCGCTTTCGTCAAGGTGATGATCCTTGTGGTGCTGACGGTGGTCGCCGTGGGCTCGATCGTCGCCGGGCTCGACAAGGGCGTGAAGATGCTCTCGAACCTCAACATCGGCATGGCCGTGGCGCTGATGATCTTTGTGCTGGTCTGCGGCTCGACGCTGTTCCTGCTGCGCGGCATCGTCGAGACCTTCGGGCTCTATTTCTCGAACCTGCCGCGGCTGGCGTTCTGGAACGACATGCTGGCCAATGAGAACCCCAACACCGATGGCTGGGGCTGGCAGGGCAGCTGGACGGTGTTCTACTGGGCGTGGACCGTGACGTGGTCGCCCTTCATCGGGCTTTTCGTGGCGCGCATCTCGCGCGGGCGCACGGTGCGTGAGTTCGTCTTTGGCGTGCTGCTGGCACCGTCGCTCTTCACGCTGATCTGGTTCGCCATCTTCGGCTGGCAGGCGATGGATTTCGACGGGCTCGGCCTTGCCGCACGCGAAGCGATGGGCGACAGCGCCGGCGAGATCAGCCGCGCCGTGGCCGACAGCGTGCCGCTGGCGATGTTCGCCTTCTTCGAGCACTTCCCCTTCACCACATTCATCCAAGGCTTTGCGGTGATCATCGTGGCGATCTTTTTCGCCACCTCCTCGGACTCGGCCTCGCTGGTGGTGGATATGCTTTGCACCGGCACGGCGACGCCCGGCCCGGTGCACCAGCGGGTGTTCTGGGGCGCTGCCGAGGGCGTGGTGGCCGCCATGTTGATCGTGCTGGCGGGCGAGGCGGGCCTCACCGCGCTGCAGCAGGTGATCACCGTGGTCGGCCTGCCGATCTTCATCCTCGTGAGCATGATGATCCCCTCGATCATCCGGGGCTTTGCCGCCGAGGATATCGAGCACATCAACATCGGCACAAGGCCCGCGCTCGAAGAGTTCGGTCACGGCCCGGCGAGCGAGGAAAGCACCTCGGGCGGGCTACGCCCCGAGGGCAGCCCGGCCGAGTAAGCCCGGAAAAATCAGGCCGCGCGCAGACCCAGCAGCGCGCGGGCCTCGGCGGGCGTGGCGATGCTGCGCCCGTGCTTTTGCGCCACCTCTGCGGCGCGCTTCACCAGCGCGGCGTTCGAGGGGGCCAGCGTGCTTTTGTCGAGGCGGATGTTGTCCTCGAGCCCGGTGCGCAGGTGACCGCCCGCGGCGGCGGCCCATTCGTTCAGCTCCAGCTGGTGCCGCCCGATCCCGGCGGCGCACCACGGCGCATCCTCGCCGAACAGCACTTTCACCGTCTCCACATAGTAGTCGAACACCCGCTTCACCGCGGGCATGGCGTTCTGCACCCCCATGACGAATTGCACATAGGGCGTGCCCACAAGCTCGCCGCGGTTGGCCATCGCCTTGGCTTGATAGATGTGCGAGAGGTCAAAGGCCTCGATCTCGGGCTTCACGCCATAGGTCTTCATCTCGGAGGCGAGCCATTCCACCAGTTGCGGCGGGTTCTCGTAGACGCGGGTGGGGAAGTTGTTCGAGCCCACCGAAAGCGAGGCCATATCCGGCTTCAGCGGCAGCATCCCGCCGCGTGCCTGACCTGCGCCAGAGCGGCCGCCGGTCGAAAGCTGCACGATCATGCCGGGGCAATGGGTTTCGATCCCCTCCTTCAGCGCGGCAAAGCGCTCGGGGTCCGAGGTGGGTTTGCCCTCGTCGTCGCGCACGTGGCAATGGGCGATGGTGGCCCCGGCCTCAAAGGCTTCCTGCGTGGACTCGACCTGCTCGGCCACGGTGATCGGCACGGCTGGATTGTCGGCCTTGGTGGGCAGCGAGCCGGTGATGGCAACGCAGATGATGCAGGGCTGGGTCATGGCGGAAGCTCCGTGTCGTCAGGGCCGCGCGTGGCGCGGCGAATGGCAAGAGGATGTCGCAACCCCGCGCGCGCCGCAACCAAAGGCGCCGCTCAGAGCATCCATTCCACCGGCAGCCAGCTGATCACCCGGACGAGGGCGCGTTTCAGCAGGCCGGTGTTGGGCTCGCTGTGGAAGGTCTCGGCAGGCCCGTCCGCCGGGTCAGAGACCCATTGCAGATCGCCGCTTTCGTCCAGGGTGACGTGATAGGCATAGCTTGGCTTGTCGAGCTGCTCCGAGAGCGTGGCGGCGATGGTCGGGCTGTCGATCAGAAGACCCATCTCGGTGTTGATCTGCGCCGACCGTGGATCGAGGTTGAACGAGCCGATGAAGGCGCGCGTGCCGTCGAGCCCGAAGACTTTGGCGTGCAGACCCGAGGCCGAGCCCGACAGCACCTCGGGCAGCGAGCGTTTCACATGCTCTTCGCGCATGGCGCGCAGTTCATAAAGCGTGACGCCGCTTTCCAGCAGGGCAGGGCGGTATTTCATATATGCGGCGTTGACCGGCATCACGTCGGTCGATTCCAGCGCATTGGTCAGCACGCGCACCCGGACGCCCTTTTCGGCCAGATCGGTCAGCAACTCGGTGCCGCGATCGCCGGGAATGAAATAGGCCGAGACGAGGTCCGCCGAGGTTTCAGCGCTCGCCACCAGATCGAACAGCCGCTCGACGATCTTATGCTCGGGCGCCACATTGCCGAGCCCCTTGGCCGGGTCGTCGACGATCAGTTCGGCCTCGCCCCACTCCAGATCGAGCGAGTGGCCTCCTTGCAGCGCCTTGACCAGCGGTCCTTCGGCGACTTCCTTCATGTAGCCGGTGCCGACCGAGGAGCCGCGCGCCGTCTTGCCCGCCTCTGTGATCAACGGCGCGGCGGGTTCTGTTTCACCCTCTGGCAACGGATCGAGGATCAGATCGGCATCATAGGACGAGGCGCTGTTCCAGTAGCGGTCGAACGCGCCTGAGACGTCGCTCACGATGGGGCCAAGCGCCAGCGCGTCGACGTCGAAATAATGCGTGCCCTCGCCGTATGCGAAATAGATGTCACCGATGTTGCGCCCGCCGACCACGGTGGCGACGCCGTCCACGGTCATGGATTTGTTGTGCATCCGCCGGTTCAGACGGCTGAAGTCGAAGAGATAAGAGGCCAGCTTCGGTTCGCGCAGGGTGAACGGGTTGAAGATGCGCACATCGGCGGTCGGCATGGCGTCAAGCTCGGCCAGCAGGGCGTCGAGGCCGGGGATGCCGTTGTCATCCACCAAAAGCCGCACACGTACGCCACGCTCGGCGGCAGCGCGCAGCTCGTCAAGCAGGATCATCCCGGTCGTGTCGTCCTGCCAGATGTAATACTGCGCGTCGATGCTGGTCTTGGCGAGCCGCGCCAGCAGCACCCGCGCGGCAAGGGCGTCGCGGCCATCGGACAGCGGGCGCACGCCGTTCTGCCCGTCATGCGCCTCAAGCGCGGCGCGAACCGTGAGCCCGAGCGGCCCTTCCCAGTCGGGCGCGAGGCTTTGCTGTTTCTCGGCGTAGTTGCTTTGCGGCAGGGGGAACGCCAGCTTCATGCCGAAGACGAAACACACCAGCAGAAGGACGAGGACTAGAAGGCCTTGCAGAAACCGCATTGGACGCACCTACAAAATTCGGCCCCGCGCGTCCGGGATCTGCAGTATGCCCCCGCGATGGGGCGGGCCGAAGACTTCCCTTCCGTGACGGGGATTTGCCGTCGCTTTCCCTCAGCCTAGCCGAAACGAACCGCCTGCGTCGAGACTTACCTTGGGCTGCCACACCCGCCGCCACACCCGCCTACGACCCGCTTGGCAGGATCCCTTCGAGATAGCGCTCCATCAGCTTGGCGGTGCTGCTCTTGCCCAGTTGCGCGTAATTCTCCTTGAGCCAGCTCAGCGCGGCACCGCGCCCGGTTTCGTGCAGATCGACCAGCATTTCCCACGCCGGGTACATCTTGGAACTGGGATCGAGCTCGGACATGGAGGCCTGATCGTGGATCTCGTGGATGCGCAGATCGCGCAGCTGTTTCAGCAGGGCCGGGGCTTCGGACAGATCCTGCCCCGACAGCGCCTCGTGGATGATCGACAGCCCCCGCAATTCGGTCACCAAAGCTTGGTTGAACACCATCTCGCTGACCCGCTCGGTGATCTCTTCGGGGGCGCGGGCGGTGAAGCTGCGTTTCGCGGGGTTGATCGTGACCAGCAGCAGATCGGCCTGCGGCGTGAAGCGCACCAGCGAGGTGATCGGAGGGTTGGCGCTATAGCCGCCGTCCCAATAGTCGACCCCGTCGATGTTCACCGGCGGAAAGCTCATCGGCAGGCAGGCCGAGGCGATGGCCACATCGGGGCTCATTTCATAGTTGCGGAAGATGCGGCTCCCGCCGCTGCGCGCATCGGTGGCCGAGATGAAGAGTTCTGGCGCGCCGGGCTGTTGCAGCGCCTCGAAATCCACCTGTTCGGCGAGGATGTCGCGCAGCATCATCTGCGCGCGACGGCCCTGCCATGGCCGCGCCGAGATGGTCACCTGCCCGGCGCTCACCAGCTGCCACCATGCAGAGGAGGCGATGAAGAGGCCGGGAAAGCTTTCGAGCATATGGAAGGCCGGGGTGGCCTCGCGGGCGGCGGCGTTCACCGCGGTCCAGAACCGCCGCAGCGCTTCGCGCCCACCTTCCGAGCCGCCGGTGGCAAGGCCAGAGGCGACGACGATGGCGTTCATCGCCCCGGCGCTGGCCCCGGACAGAGCGCCGATGTGCAGCCGGTCGTCTTCCAGAAGCGCGTCCAGCACACCCCAGGTGAAGGCCCCATGCGCGCCGCCGCCCTGCAGCGCCACGTCGAGGATGATCTTGTCAGTAGAATTGGTCATCGAAATGCAAAAAGCCTCCCGGTTGAGGAGAAATTCTGCGCTGCAGCATAACGCTATAGGAGAGTCGATTCCAGCCCGGCGTCGCATTGGTCGGCGATCTCGCGCCGAGGCGTCACCACGCGGCTTCGTGCACGGACCAAAAGCGCCCGCCCGACCCATTGGGGCCGGGCGGGTCGCGCGTTCACTGCGGCAGGCGGTAGACCGAGACCATGTCGCCGACCGAGGGCTTCAGGATCGAGTTGCCGCCCGAGACAAAGGCCACATATTCGGCGCCGTCATGCTCGTAGATCGCCGGGTTCGACACCGAGGGCGCCTCGGTCAGGTCGCTCCACAGCTCTTCGCCGCTTTTGAGGTCATAGGCGCGGACCATGCCGTCCATCGTGGCACCGATGAAGATCAGCCCGCCCGCGGTGATCGCCGGGCCGCCGATGGTGGGCGAGCCCCATGCTTCGGGCATGTAGAAGCCGTAGCGCTGCGACATGCCGAAGGGTTTGCGCCAGAGCGGCTCGCCGGTGGTCATGTCGATCGCCATGATCTCGCCGAACGGAGGCTCCCAGCAGGGCATGCCCCAGCGGTTCATCGCGGTCTTCAGCGACATGCCGTAGGGCGCGCCGGTCTGCGGGTGGAAGCCGCTTTCGCCGACCCCGGCCTCGCCGTTGATCTCGTCGTATTCCTCGCGCTCGTAAAGCTGGATGTATTGCACCACATGCGACAGGTTCACCACGGCGATCTGGTTCTCGGGGTCATAGCCGACGCCGCCCCATTGCACGACGCCCGCCGAGTTCGGATAGGCGCCTGCGCCTTCTCCCTCGGTGGTGGGCGCGGTGTACATGCCGTCGTAGATCAGCTTGCTCCACAGTTCCGAGCATTCCCCGAAAGAGGCGATGTCGGCGATGTTCCACACGTCGGGCAGCTTCGACTGGTCGAGCAGCGGCGCGGGTGTCGTGGGGAAGGGCTGGGTTGGGGCGTAACGCTCGCCCTCGATTGTCCCCGCGGGGACAGGGCGTTCTTCGATCGGCCAGATGTCCTCGCCGGTCTCGCGGTTCACCACGAAGAGAAAGCCCATCTTGGTGGCCTGCATCAGCGCCGGGATCTCTTGCCCGTTCACCGTGATGTCCATCAGGGTGGGAGCCGAGTTGATGTCATAGTCCCAGATGTCGTGATGCACCCATTGCCGCGACCAGATCACCTCGCCGGTGTCCACGTCGAGCGCGGTGGTCGAGGTGGCATAGGGGATGTCCTCGGTGCGGTTGCCGCCCCAGTAGTTGGGCGAGGGCGAGGCCACGGGCAGATAGACGATGCCGCGTTCCTCGTCGGCGCTCATCGCGGTCCAGACGTTGGCGGTGCCGGTCTTTTCGCGGATCTCCTCGGGGATGGTGTCGAAGGTCCACTCAAGCTCGCCGGTCTGCGCGTTCACCGAGAAGACCGAGCCCGGAGGCGCTTCGGCCCAGTCCCAGTCGTTGCCGGCCCAGCCGATGATCACGTGATCGCCGACGATGGTCGGCGGCTGCAGCAGCGACAGCGGCCAGCGGTCGTTGACGGTGTTCCACTGATTGACGTCGAGCACGCCGCCATCGGCGAAATCCTCGCAGAGCGCGCCGGTGTCGGCATCCATGGCAAAGAGCCGCGCGTCCATCGTGCCCAGATAGACGATCTTTTGGCAGGCCTCGCCCTCAGTGGGGTTCGCCGCTTCCCAATAGGCCACGCCGCGGTTCTTCAGGGCGGGCTGGGTGAGCGCCTCGAGCGTGGATTGGGTGTCGTAGGACCAGATCTCTTCGCCGGTCGCCGGGTCGAGCGCCAGCACGCGATAGAAGGGCGTGCCGATGTAGAGCATGTCGTTGGCGTAGATCGGCGTGGCCGACCAGACGGTGGCGGGCAGATCGCCCGAGCCGTCCGAGACGTCGCCGGTCTCGACCCGCCATGCCAATTCCATATCGCCGACGTTCTCGGGGGTGATCTGGGTCAGCGGCGAGTATTTCGCGCCAGAGACCTGACCGTGGAAGCTGGGCCAGCCGGTGCCGGGGGCGGGCACTTTGGCGTCCGACGCGGGGCGCGCGGCGGGCACTTCGACCACCGCCGTCTCGGCGTTGGGTTCGGGTTCGCTGTCGTCCTGCGAGGCGGCGCCTTCAGGGCTCTCCGGCTCCTCGACTTCGGCGGGTGTTTCGCCGCCCTCAGTGGCGGTTGCGCCGGGCGGCGGGGTTTCGGGGGCGTCGGTTTCCGGCGCGGCGCTTTCGGGCGCGGCGGGCGGAGTCGGCGTATCGGCCTGCTGCGCGAAGGCAGGACCGGCGAGCAGGGCGAGAAGGGCGGTGCTGCGGAGCAGATAGGTCATGCGTAAGCTCCTTCTTCGGGACCGGAGAGTGCAGCGATCCAGCCCAAGGCGCAGACGCCGAGCGCGGCCAGCATCACCCATTGGTGCATCAGAAAGGCGGCGAAGGCGGTCGGCACGATGCCGATGGCCAGCAGCAGCATCAGAATGACCCGTGCGCCGCGGCTGCGCGCTTTGACCATCAGCGCACCGCCGATCAGCAGGCAGAGCGCGCCGAAGGCGGCGGCGAGGGGACCCCAAACACCGGTGACACCGGTGAGCGGGACGAAATAGGCGTAAAGGCCGCATCCGATGGCGACCAGCGCCGAGACCATTATGACGGTCAGGCCGGTTCGATAGGGCATGAGAGTGTTCCCGTTCAGTTTCGCGGCGGGCCGCTCGGCGGGAAGCTCGCGACCGCGTCACAACAAGGAGTAGTGCGCGCGAGCGAACGGGCAAATTTTCGTGTGGAATTTGTGAGGGCTGCGCCCGCCAGAGGGCAGGCGCAGCAGGGGCGTTACTCGATGGTCAGCCCGGCACGGCGCTGCGCGCCCGGCTCTTCGATCACCGGCTCGCGACCGCCGCGCAGGATCGAATTGCCTTCGTAGAGCGTGCGCTGGTCGATCGCCGGAGGCTCGAGCCAGTCGCTTTCCTTCATCTGCCCGCTCTGGCCATAGGCCGCCAGCGCATTGCCATAGCAGACCGCGCGCACGGTGCTTTCGGGAACGCCGCTCTGCAGCGCAAGCTGCGCGGTTTTGGCGACGCCGAGGCAGTCGGAAATGCCCCAGTCGCAGGCGCTGTCGACGATGATGCGCTCGGAGCCGTATTGCTTGAGCAGCTCGACCATCCGCGCGTTGCCCATCTTGGTCGAGGGGTAGATCGAGAAGCCCGCCCAATAGCCGCGCTGCAGCACCTCGCCGACGGTTTCCTCGTTGTTGTGGTCGATGATCACCATCGACGGGTCGAGCCCCATCTCCTCGCAGACATCCATCGAGCGGGTGGTGCCCTGCTTCTTGTCGCGGTGCGGCGTGTGGACCATCACCGGCAGGCCCAGTTCCTTGGCCAGCGACAGTTGCAGGCGGAAGTATTTGTCCTCGAGCTCGGTCTGCTCGTCATAGCCGATCTCGCCGATCGCCACGACGCCTTCCTTGAGGGCGAAACGCGGCAACCATTCCATCACGCCTTCGGCCAGTTCCTCGTTGTTGGCCTCCTTCGAGTTGAGCCCGATGGTGCAGTAATGGCGGATGCCGAATTGCCCGGCGCGGAACCGCTCCCAGCCGACGATGGTCGAGAGGTAATCGACGTAGGTGCCCACGAAGGTGCGCGGCTGGCCAACCCAGAAGGCAGGCTCGATAAGCGCCACGACACCGGCGGCGGCCATCGCCTGATAGTCGTCGGTGGTGCGCGAGATCATATGGGCGTGGGGGTCAATCAGCATCATGATACAAGGTCCTCAAATGTACGGCCTTCGGCGCGGGCTCGGTCGAGCTCGGCACGGATTTCAGGGGTTTCGGCAAAGGGCGCCACGAGCGGCCAGAGCTCGGGCATGACGGGCCGCCCAGCGGCCCAGCGTTCGCGCGCGTATTGCACGAGGATGCGCGCCAGTTCGGGGTTGGCGCGGGCCGCAAGCCCGGTGATCGGGCCAAGCTCGGCCCCGATGAAGAGCGCCTTCAGAACCATGTGGTTCCAGCGGTGCTCGTCGAAATGGTCGCGCGGGTAGGGGTTGTTGTGGGCGATCGCCTCGAACACCGGCTTGAGGTTCGAGCGCAGCCCCTCGCCAACCTCGAAATGCAGGCTCTCGGGCGCCGGGTAGAGCGGCAGGCCGCGATAGAGCGCGATCATCTCGGCAGCGTCCGACGTGCGGCGCAGGTCCTTGAAGGTCTCGGCGAAGGGACGGGTGCCGCTGTAGGTCAGCAGCCCCAGAATGCGCGCGGCACCGTCGACGCTCCAGCCCGAGGGGTCCCAGCCAGAGCGCGCGGCATCGGCCTGCGCCAGATCGTCCGGCGTCAGCGCGAGATCGGCCTTGCCGAGCCGGCGCGGCGCAAAGCCGAGGTACATGTGCAGGTCGCGCTCGGTCGCGTCCGGCGCGGCGAGCTGCGCCAATTGCGCGTCGAGCCAAGGCCTTTCGTCCCCGGCGCGCTCACTTATCCATCCATACAAAAGGTCTTTCGGATCGGTCATCAAACTCTCTCCCGAATAATCAATGAAACACTGGACTGAGGGGATGGCGGCGCGTCATAGTTGCGCCCATATTCTTCTTGTTTTTTTCGAATGGATTTTGGTTCACAGCATGAAACCGACCCTTGTTATTCTTGTCGTCGGCCTGACACCCAAACTTGTCGGAGCTCATACCCCCCACCTTGCAGCCCTTGCCGAACGCGGCGGAATGCGCCCGCTGGAGACGGTCACACCGGCGGTCACCTGCACCGTGCAGGCGACGCTGGCGACCGGCTTGCCGCCCTCGGGCCATGGCGCCGTGGCCAATGGCTGGCTGTTCCGCGATCTCAAGGAGGTGCTGCTGTGGCGGCAGCCCAACTCGTTGATCGAGGGAGAGAAAATCTGGGACGCGGGGAAGGCGCGCGATCCGGGTTTTACCTGCGCCAAGATGTTCTGGTGGTACAACATGTACGCCACCGCCGATTACTCGGCGACGCCGCGCCCGATGTATCCGGCCGATGGGCGCAAGATCCCTGACCATTACGCCTATCCGCCCGAGCTGCATGACGAGCTTGATGCCAAGCTGGGGCGCTTCCCGCTTTTCACCTTCTGGGGGCCGACGGCGGATATCACCTCCTCGGCGTGGATCACCGAGGCGACGCTGCATGTGATGGAAACGCGGCAGCCGACGCTGACCCTGACCTATCTGCCGCATCTGGATTACGACCTGCAGAAGTTCGGCCCCGATCTGGCGCATCCCGAGGTGCAGACCTCCCTCAAGGACATCGACGCGCTGGTCGGCAAGCTGGTCGCCGCGGCGGATGCCGAGGGACGCCGGGTGCTGGTCGTGTCGGAATATGGCATCACCCCGGTCAGCGAGGCGATCCACATCAACCGCGCACTGCGCAAGGCTGGGCTGATCGCCGTGCGCCCCGAGGAACATGGGCGCGAGATTCTCGACGCAGGTGCTTCGGCGGCCTTTGCGCTGTCGGACCATCAGCTTGCGCATATCTACGTCAATGACGCCGCGCGTCTGGCCGAGGTGAAGGCGCTGGTCGAGGGGCTCGATGGGGTCGAGACGGTCTGGGACGAGGACGGCAAGCGCCAGAATGGCCTCGACCACCCGCGCTCGGGCGAGCTTGTGGCCGTCTCGAAGCCCGACCGCTGGTTCAGCTATTACTACTGGCTGGACGACGACAAGGCCCCGGATTTTGCCCCCACCGTCGATATTCACCGCAAGCCCGGCTACGACCCGGTCGAGCTGTTCCTCGACCCCGATCTGCGGTTTCCCAAGCTGGCGGCGGGCTGGAAGCTGGCCAAGCGCAAGATGGGCTTTCGGCAGCTTCTCGACGTGATCTCTCCCTCGCGGACCGATCTGGTGAAAGGCAGCCACGGGCGGCTCACCGATGATCCCGGCGACGGGCCGCTGGTGATCTCCTCCGAGGCGGGCCTGCTGCCGGAAGGATCGGTCCGGGCGGTGGATTTCAAGGCGCTGACGCTGAGCCATATCTTCGACTAAGTCCCCGCAATGACCCGCTGCAGCGCGCGGGTGAGGCCAAAGCCAAGAACCGCCAGCAGCGCCGGGATCCATCCTCCGTGGACCCCGGCGATCAGCGCGGCGTCATAGAGCGAGATGGCGGCGATCAGCAGGGTGACGGCCTTCGGCACGTCGCCCTTTGCCCGGCGAAAGAGATAGTGCAGCGCCAGCCCGGTGGCGGCGAAGAACCCCAGCGCGATCAGCAGCGCCAGCGCGCTGCCCCAACTGAAGATCAGCACCAGCAGGCAGGGAAAACCCATCACCGCCAGCGGCCACGCGCGCTCGATCCGGTCGTAAGCCTCTTGTTTGGCGGCGTAGGTGAGGCCCACCACATAGGCCAGCAGCCCCAGCGCGCCCCAGATCGCCACGCCCGGAAAGCTGCCCGTCGCGCCGAAGGCGGCCAGTGCGTAGCAAAAGAACCGGGTGACCCCCATGATCACCGGCGCCAGCGCGGTGCGTTTGTGCAGCCAGTCGTAGAGGAAGATGCTGATGCTCAGCAGTACCGCCGAGACCAGCGCCCAGCCTCCCAGCGGCAGGGTCAGCAGGATGCCGGTGCCCAGCATCACGAAACCGCCGACGAAAACATCGCCCTGACGGATGTCGCCGCGGGGGATGGGGCGGTCGGCCTTTTGCGTGCGGTCGTGCTCGGCGTCGAAAGCATCGTTGAGCCACATGCCGCCCACGTAAAAGAGGGTCAGCGCCAGTGCGCTCAGCACGATTGGCCAGAACGCCGTGCCGGGGGCCGCCGAGAGCGCCAGCAGCGCCCCCGCCATGGCATTTGTCCAGACCGTCGGCAGGTTGGACACGCGGCCCAGTTCCAGAGCGGTGCGGATCATTGGCCCAGCCTTTCCAGAACCCAGCGCAGCTCTCGCGCGATGGCGGCATCGACGCTGGAGGTGCGCAACTCGGGTGGCAGCACATCCCAAGTGTAGGTCTCGACCTCAAGATGCGGCGAGATCGGCGCGGCGCGGTGCAGGTCGAGGATTTCCTTCAGAAACTCCTGTGTGCTGTCGAAGAGCCCAAGCGAGGCCAGAAACACCGGCACGTGGAAATGGATGCGCCACTCCTCGCCATCCGCCTCGGCGCCGCGGGCCAGTGCCTCGGGCAGATCGGAATAGGCGGTGATCGGCCCGTCGCCGCGCCGTGTGAGCACCTGATGCAGGTAGGTGGGTTCCGAGAAGGGCTGCAACGCCTTGCGCACCTTGGGCGAGACCTCGGCCGCCCGCAGCGCCGAGCTGAGCTGCAGCTTGTGGATCGGAATGCCCGCGGTTTTCAGCGCATCGAGGCTGCCTGCCGCATCCTCATATTCCACCGCCGCGTGGCAGACGTCGTAGCACAGGCCCAGATGGCGGCGCAGCGCCTCTTCGGCTGCCTCGCCCTTCAGCCCGGTGAGCTCTGCAAAACGGGCGACAGCGGCGGAGGAATAGAGCCAGTTTTCAAAGAAATCGACGCTGCCTGCGATGGTCTCCAGAAAGCAGAAAGGCTCGGGCTCGATCGCCAGCGCGACCGCCACGCCGGTGTGTTCGCGCACCGACAGGCAATGCGCCGCGGCGCGCAGATAGTGCTCGGCCATCTCGGCCTCGGCGCCGCCAGCGAGGGTGCGGAAGGTCCCCGGCACGGTGCTGAGGCTGACGTTGGCACCCGGCTCGGCCAGTTCGGCCATCAGTTCGGTCAGCCGGTTGGTGTAGGCCAGCCGCTCTTCGGTCCGCCAGTCGGGCTGATAGACCTGCTCCTTCACGCGGGTGCCGTGGAAGGGGCCATAGGGAAAGCCGTTCATCGTCAGCGGGATCAGGTCGTGGCGGGTCAGAAACTCGCGCAGCGCGGCGCGCCGTCCGCCCTTGTCCAACCCTTCCAGCGCCTTGGCCGATAGGCGCAGACCCACGGCGAAGGGCGCGTCGGGGCTCAACTCTTCCTTTACCGCCAAAAGCGGACCGGTGAGCGCGGCGGAACATTCCTCCCAAGTTTCCGTGGGATGGATGTTGAGGCAGTACGTCAGGCTGCCCAGCCCGTTGCCGAGCTGCATCAGTCCTGTCCCTGCGCCGCCAGCCAGCCGAGCGCTTCGGCCACCAGTTCCGGCTTCATCTCGTGCATCTCGACGCCAGTGCCGAGCCCGAGCAGCAGCGTGACGGTCAGCTCGCCGCCCAGATGCTCGCGGAACTCCTCGAGGCCGTTGAGGATCTCCAGCTGGCCGCCCGCATCGCGCTGTTCCAGCGCCTGATGCCAGACCGGCAGATCAAGCGCCTGCAGCAGCGCCAGCACGCGCTCTTCTCCGCCTTCGGGCAGCAAGCCCGCCAGAACCGAGTAGCGGCTGTCGAGCGCGATGCCCATGGCCACCGCATCACCATGGCTGACCGCGTAATGCGTCAGCCCCTCGAGCTTGTGCGCCGACCAGTGGCCGAAGTCCAACGGCCGGGCCGAGCCGCGCTCGAACGGATCGCCGCCATGGGCGATCTGATGCATGTGCAGCTCTGCCGAGCGCCGGATCATATACTCTTCGGCGGCGGGCTCGAAGCGGCGCAGCGCCGCGGCGTTCGTCTCCAGCCACAGGAAGAACTCGGGATCGCGGATCAGCGCCACTTTCACCGCCTCGGAGATACCGGCGCGGCGGATGGCGGGCGGCAGGGTTTCGAGCATGTCGAAATCGTTGAGCACCGCCCAAGGCGGCGCGAAGCTGCCGGCGAAATTCTTCGAGCCCTCGAAGTTCACCGCGTTCTTCACCCCCACGCCGCTGTCGTTCTGCGACAGCACGGTGGTGGGCACACGGATGTGGCGGATGCCCCGGTGCGCGGTGGCGGTGGCCATGCCCACCGCGTCGAGCACCGCGCCGCCGCCAATCGCCATCACGTAGCAGTGCCGGTCGATGCGGTGGCGCAGGATCAGGCGGTAGATCTCGAAGACCTGCGCGAAGCCCGCCTTGATATCCTCGCCACCGGTGACCGGAAGCGGCGCGGTGGCCAGCGTGACCTCGGTGCCGAGACGGTCGAAACAGGCGGTGATCTCATCTGCTAGCGCGGGGCGCTGGCGCAGCATGTCGGCATCGACGAAGACGAGGCAGCGTTGCGCCCGGCCATCGGAGGCCTCGCGAAAGACCTCGCCCAGCGTGTCGTTGCCCGGCGCAAAGAGGCCGCGGGTGAAGACCACGCGATAGCTGTAGTCGACGCTGAAGCGCTGCAGCACCGAGGTGCCCTGAGGCGGCGCGGTGGGGCGCAGCGCGGGACGGGTGATCGGCGCGGGATCGGGCGCTTCGGCCATGGCGAGCGTGCCGCTGAGCGGCTGGCTCTCGGGGCGCATCTGCGCATAGATCAACCGTCCGCCGAGGCCCGCCACCGGCAGGGCCAGCGCGGCGCAGAAGGCGAGCAGGAAGGAGTCCGCCTCGACCGCCATGGCGCCCAGCGTGGCGTAGGCGGCGGCGATGCCGAGATTGGCCAGCGCCACCACGCCGAGGAAACGGCGCAGCGGCAGGCGGGCGATCCCGGCGGCGATGGTCGAGGTCTCGGCCAGCACCGGCACCGCGCGCAGCAGCAGCAGCGAGCCAAAGGCGAAGCGGTTCGACATGCGGGTCGAGCGGGCCAGTTCCTCGGCGCCGAGCAGCCTGCGCAGCGCGCTGGTGCCGCCAGTGGCGCCGATCCAATAGCCCAGCAGACAGCTCAGCGTCATGCCAAGCCAGCAGGTCAGCGTGCCGCCCGCAACCCCCAGAACGGTGCCAGCGGTGACATTGACCACGCTCGAGGGGACCGGCAGCGCCACATCAAGCGCCAGCGCCCCCACGATGAGGGCGGACAGCCCCGCAAGGCTCTGCGCGCCGGACATCATGCCCAGCACGATCTGTTCGGTCTTTCCCTCGAAGAGCAGGAACGAAAAGGCAATCACGAGCGCCGGAATCCCAAGGATCGCAAGCCGGCGCAGGGTGAGGGAAATTGACATGTAAAATATCCTTTCTAAACCTCACAAGGTTGCCCGACATGCTGCGGCCAACCAGAAAACAAATGTATTCAAATACTTATCTTATAATCCGGAGAGAAAATTCCGGGGCGGGCGGGCAATAAACCGCTGATTCCGCACAATCAGGTTAGGCAAGACTGAGGCGGCAGGCCAGAAGTATCGCGGCTTTGCCTGCGGGAATGCGCATATGAGCGGCGTCGGTGCCCGCCTTCGCGGCTCAGGCGCGCTGGATGGTCAGCACCGCGCGCAGCCCTTTGGGCGCGGTTTCGAAACGCAGCGTGCCCCCGTGCAGCATGGCGATGGTCGACACGATGCTGAGGCCAAGCCCGGTGCCGTCGCTGGAGCGCGCATTGGCACCGCGCCGGAAGGGGGCCATGAGCGCCTCGATCTGTTCGGTGGAGCGCAGGCCGCTTTCATCCTCGACGATGATCGTCGCGGTGTCGGCCGTCGCCTCGAGGTGCAGCTCTGCCCGGCGCCCGTATTTCAGCGCATTGTCCACGAGGTTCGAAATGGCGCGCTGGATCGACACGGGCCGGGCGGTGACGAGGATGCGATGCGCGCCTTCGATCACCTGTGCGCCGCGCCGCGCCGAGAACAGCGAGCGCCCGCCGCGCAGCACCATCGGCTCGACCCGGGCGAGGGTCACCGGATGGCCCATGTCCTGATAGTCGTCGACTAGCGCCTCGACGAGCGCCGAAAGCGAAAGCTGGCGCGGGTCTTCGACGCTGAGTTCGGCGCGGGTGTAGGTCAGCGCGCTTTCGATGATCGCGGTCATCTTGTCGATGTCGGCCTCGAATTTGCCGCGCAGCGCATCGTCCTCGATCAGCGCGCTGCGCAGCCGCAGGCGGGTGGCCGGGGTGCCGAGGTCATGGCTCACGCCCGAGAGCACCACGGCGCGTTTCGCCAGCTGCTCGCGCTCGTCCTCGAGATAGGCGTTCACCGCATCGACGATGGCGCGCAGTTCGGCGGGGCCTTCGGTCTCATAGCTCTCGGGGCCGCCGAGCCGCCGCCGCGTGGCCAGCGCCTGCGCGAAGTCCGAGAATTGCGCGGCGGTGCCAGTGACGCGGGTGAAGAACACGCCAAGGGTGATCAGCGCCAGCGCGATGGCGGGCAGGCGCAAATCGCGCGGCGCCGCCTCGCAACCCCAGACGCCGGGCGCCTCGACGCGCAGCCAGCCGCTCTCGCCCGAGCGGGCGATGATTTGCGGATGCGAGCAGTAGCGCGCCATCAATCGTGTGAGCTGGCCCAGCGTCTCTTCGGGGCGCTGGCCGGGGCGCGAGGGCAGCTCGGCGACGCGGTATTGCAGCCCGTCCGAAATCACCGCCAGTTCGATCCCCTCGCCGCCCGTGCCGTCGGGCAGGATCGGGGCGAGCGTCACATAGCGCGGTTTCGGCAGGCCCGAGACCAGTGAGAAATTGCCGACCGCGGCGGCATTGGCGTCGATCTCGGCCAGCGGAGTGACGGTAACGCCTTCGGGCGGCGCGGCGCCGCGGGTGAGCGTGTGGTAGAGCAGGATCCCGGCCCGCTCGGCGTGGTCGAGATGGCTGGTCCAGCGGGTCTGCGACAGGCTCCACATGCCGGTGATCACCATGCCCGCCAGCGCCGCGCCGATCATCAGGACCAAGCCCGAAACGCGCAGAGAGAGGCTGCGGCGGCTCACGTCTCTTCCGTCGTCACGTCGACCGCGAAGACATAGCCGACACCGCGTTCGGTGCGCAGCATCTGCGGGTCTTTGGGCGACTTCTCGATCTTCGAACGCAGGCGCCCCACCAGAACGTCGATGGCGCGGCCCTGCGCCTCTTCGGCCCCCTCGCCCGTGACGTCGAGCGCGGCGGCGATCTCGTCGCGGGTGAGCGGGATGAAGGGATTGGCCAGAAGCGCCTGCAGCAGCATCGTCTCGCGCCGCGACAGCGCCACTTGGAACCCCTCGGGTGAGATCACTTCGTCCCGCTTGGCGTCATAGCGCCAGCCTGCAAAGCGGAAGGTCTGGGTGCGCCGCCGGTGCACCAGCGAGGCCGAGCGCCGGGCGCGGGCCAGCACGGCGCGCACGCGGGCGACCAGCAGCTCGGGGTTGAACGGTTTGGCGATATAATCGTCGGCGCCGACCTCATAGCCCGCCATGCGCTGGTGATCCGCCGACAGCGCCGAGACCATGATGATCGGCACATCCTGCTCGCGGCGCAGGCGCGCGCAAATCTCGATGCCGCTTTCGTCGCCGAGCATCACGTCGAGCAAGATGAGATCGATCCGACCCGCGTCCATCGCGGTGGCGATCTCGGCCATGGACTGCGCGCCAAGCGCGATGAACCCCTGCCTTTGCAGGAACTGGGTCATCATCATGCGCATCTCGGAATCGTCGTCGACGACCAGCAGTCTGGAAATGCTCAACGGACCCTCCCTCGCATGTGCCTGAAATACCGGAAATCCTGCCGCACCGCAGCGATTTCGGCCCCTCTGTAACAGGCTGTAACAGATCGCCGCTCTTTTAGCGCCATCACCGTCGCGGCAGCCTGTCTACACCCTTGCGAAGGCGACGGCCAGCGGCGCAGGATTTGAGCCATAGCTGCCCCGGGGAGGGGCAGGACCAAGGGAGGACTACCTGATGAAATTCACCGCTAAGGCGGCAATCTCTGCCGCTGCCCTGTCGATTGCGGGCGCAGCCTATGCCGAGCCGCAGGCCGAAGTTCTGCACTGGTGGACCGCGGGCGGCGAAGCCAAGGCCGTGGCCGTGCTGCAGCAGGAATTTTCGGACCAGGGCGGCACCTGGACCGACATGCCGGTCGCGGGCGGCGGCGGCGATGCCGCGATGACCGCGCTGCGCGCCCGCGTGCTGTCGGGCAACGCGCCCACCGCCGTGCAGCTGAAAGGCCCGGCGATCCAGGAATGGTACGAAGAAGGCGTGCTGGCGGATATCTCGTCGGTGGCCGAAGAGCAGGGCTGGGCCGACGTGCTGCCCGCGCAGATCGCCGAGCACATGAAGTGCGAAGGCAGCTGGTGCGCGGCGCCGGTCAACGTGCACCGCGTCGATTGGATCTGGGCCAATAAATCCGTGCTCGAAGACAATGGCATCGAGATGCCGACCACCTGGGACGAGTTCAACGCCGCGGCCGAGAAGCTGCAGGCGGCGGGCGTGATCCCGCTGGCGCACGGCGGCCAATCCTGGCAGGACGCGACCGTGTTCGAGACCGTCGTTCTTGGCCTTGGCGGCCCCGAGTTCTTCCAGAAGGCGCTGGTCGATCTCGATCAGGACGCGCTGACCTCGGACACGATGGTGCAGGTGTTTGACCAGATGCGCACCCTGCGCGGCTTTGTGGATGACAACTTCTCGGGCCGTGACTGGAACCTCGCCACTGCCATGGTGATGAACGGCGAAGCCGCCTTCCAGATCATGGGTGACTGGGCCAAGGGCGAGTTTCTGGCCGCTGGCAAAGTGCCCGGCGAGGATTTCCTCTGCGCCTCCACGCCGGGTGATGGCTTCCTCTACAACGTCGACAGCTTCGCCATGTTCGAAGTGGACGGCGACGACAAGAAAGCCGGTCAGAACCTGCTGGCAGAGCTGATCGTCGGGCCGAACTTCCAGAAGGTGTTCAACCTCAACAAAGGCTCGATCCCGGTGCGCACCGACGTGTCGCTCGACGAGTTCGACGAATGCGCGGTGAAATCCTCCGAGGACATGAACGCCGCGGCTGAGAATGGCGCGCTGCTGCCGTCCTACGCCCATGGCATGGCGCTGCGCGGTGCGCAGTCCGGCGCGATCACCGACGTGGTGACGGCGCATTTCAACTCGGACATGAGCTCCGAGGACGCGGTGCAGATGCTCGCCGACGCTGTCGCGAACTCCATGTAACCGTCCCCGGTCTCGGGCTTAACGTCTCTGACCAAACTCACGCGGGCCCGTCTCCGATCCGGGGCGGGCCCGTCATAGGAGAACACCATGGCCAAATGGTTCGAAACCCATTTGCCGAAGATCGTGCTGGCGCCCAGCTTCATCGCGGTCCTGATTTTCGTCTACGGTTTTATCGGCTGGACCGCATGGGTGTCGCTCACCCGCTCCAAGCTGCTGCCCAAATACGAAATCGACGGCTTCATCCAATACGAACGGCTTTTCGCCTCGCCGCGCTGGGACACGGCGATGGACAACCTCTACATCTTCGGGGGCATGTTCATCGTGATCTCGATGCTGCTGGGGCTGATCCTCGCGATCCTGCTCGACCAGCAGATCCGCGTCGAAGGCGCGATCCGCACCATCTACCTCTACCCGATGGCGCTTTCGATGATCGTCACCGGTACCGCGTGGAAATGGATCCTCAACCCCGGTCTCGGGGTGCAGGCCATGGTGCAGGGCTGGGGCTTTGAGAACTTCAAGTTCGACTGGCTGGTGAACCCCGACATGGCCATCTACACGGTGGTGATGGCGGCGATCTGGCAAAGCTCGGGCTTCGTCATGGCGCTTTTCCTCGCGGGGCTGCGCTCGGTCGACACCGAGATCATCCGCGCCGCGCAGATCGACGGCATTCCGACGTGGCGCGTCTATACCGCGATCATCATTCCCTCGATGGCGCCGATCTTTCTGTCGGCCTTCATCGTGCTGGCGCACCTTGCCATCAAGAGCTTTGACCTCGTCATCGCGCTGACCGGCGGCGGCCCCGGCTATGCCACCGATCTTCCGGCCACCTACATGTACGCCATGGCGTTCTCGCGTGGCGACGTGGGGCAGGCGGCAAGCTCGGCGATGATCATGATGATGGTGATCTTCATCATCGTGGTGCCCTATCTCTACTCCGAACTGAGGGCGAAAAATGACTGATGTCTCGACAACGCCCGCCGCAGGCGCGGCCCGCCGACAGGGCGCGGGCATGAAGACCGCGCTGCGCTGGGGCCTCTATGTCATCCTCGGGCTCTTCGCGATCTACTACCTGATGCCGCTCTTCGTGATGCTGACCACCTCGCTCAAAAGCCTCGAGGAGATCCGCACCGGCGATCTCGTGGCGCTGCCGCGGGAGGTCACCTTTGACGCATGGGCCAAGGCATGGTCCGGCGCCTGCACCGGCATCCAATGCGAGGGCGTGCGGCCCTACTTCTGGAACTCGGTGCTGATCGCGGTGCCGGGCGTGCTGATCTCGACCCTGCTGGGCGCGGTGAACGGCTATGTGATCGCGCAATGGCGCTTCAAGGGCGCCAACATCATCTTCGCGCTGATGCTCTTTGGCTGCTTCATCCCGTTCCAGGTGGTGCTGCTGCCCATGGCGCGGCTGCTGGGTCTGCTCGGCATCGCGGGCACCATTCCGGGGCTGATCTTCGTGCACGTGATCTACGGGCTCGGGTTCACCACGCTTTTCTTCCGCAACTACTACGTCACGATCCCGCAAGAGCTGGTGAAGGCGGCCAAGGTCGACGGCGCGGGCTTCCTGCGCATCTTCTGGTCGATCTTCCTGCCGCTCAGCATTCCGATCGTCGTGGTCAGCGTGATCTGGCAGTTCACCCAGATCTGGAATGACTTCCTGTTCGGTGTGTCCTTCAGCTCGGCTGGCACCCAGCCGGTGACCGTGGCGCTCAACAACATCGTCAATTCGACCACCGGCGTGAAGGAATACAACGTCGACATGGCTGCCGCGATCATCGCCGCGCTGCCGACGCTCCTCGTCTATGTCGTTGCCGGCAAATATTTCATCCGCGGCCTGACCGCCGGATCCGTCAAAGGATGATCCCCATGGCTCCCATTCTCGACATCCAGAACCTCTATAAGAACTACGGCGCGACCGAGGTCCTCAAGGACATCAACGTGTCGATCGAACCGGGCGATTTCCTCGTGCTGGTCGGCCCCTCGGGCTGCGGCAAGTCCACGCTGCTGAACTGCATCGCCGGGCTGGAGCCGATCTCGGGCGGCACGCTGAAGATCGGCGGCGAGGACATGACCCATGTCTCGCCCAAGGACCGCGACATCGCCATGGTGTTCCAGTCCTACGCGCTCTACCCGACCATGAGCGTCGCCAAGAACATCACCTTCGGCATGAAGGTGCGCGGCGTCGATCAGGCCACGCAAGAGCAGAAGCTCGCCGAGGTGGCCCGCCAGCTGCAGATCGAGCCGCTGCTCAAGCGCCGTCCCGGCCAGCTTTCCGGCGGCCAGCGGCAGCGTGTGGCCATGGGCCGGGCGCTGGTGCGCGATCCCAAGCTGTTCCTTTTCGATGAGCCGCTGTCGAACCTCGACGCCAAGCTGCGGGTCGAGATGCGCACCGAGATCAAATCGCTGCACCAACGCCTCGGCGCGTCGATGGTCTATGTGACGCACGACCAGATCGAGGCGATGACGCTGGCCACCAAGATCGTCGTCATGAAGGGCGGCATCATCCAGCAGATCGGCACCCCGGCGGAGATCTACAACCAGCCCGCCAACCTCTTTGTCGCCGATTTCATGGGCTCGCCCGCGATGAACCTGATCCCGGCCAAGGCGCAGGCGGGCGGCAATGGCACGCAGATCGAGATCGCCCGCGATGGCGCGGCACCCATCGTGCTGACCGATCCCGGCGCGGCGGGTCTGCCCGAGGATGTGATCCTCGGCCTGCGGCCCGAGGACATCTCGGAGCCGGGCTTCCGCAGCGGTGCGGCGGTGCAGCAGGCCGAGTGCCGTGTCGAGATCGTCGAGCCCGCGGGCGCCGACACCTATGTGATGACCACGCTGGGCGGCAAACAGGTGACCGCACGTCTGCACGCCGAGACCGAGGCCAAGCCGGGCAGCGCCCATACCTTCGCCTTCGATCTGGGCAAGGTTTCCTACTTCAATCCGGGCACCGGCGAGCGTATCGCCTGACCCCGCGTTCAGCGCTGAACCAAAGGCCTCCCGCGTGATCGTGGGGGGCCTTTTCCTGTCGTGCGGCGTGTCCCGAATGGGGCGGGCGGAAGACCGGATTGCGGAATGTCGCGCAGGCACGGTAATTCCCGACTTATTTACTTGCCTACTCCCTTCCTGATTGCGTACCACGCCCGCGGCAGCCAAGCGGCTCTCTTCGAGTCGGTCAGCCTCCACGCCACCCAGATCCGTAACGGTCATGATGGAGGAGGACTGATGACGCGCCCTCTCACGCATTTCGACACTCGTCCCGAGCTGCCCGGCCCGGGCCTTGCCTTTCTGAGCGGTCGCGACACGCGCATCGCGCGCGGCCCACTGCGGCCCGTGCCGCGCGGCGATGCGGCCAGCCTTGGCGCACGGCTGGCACCGGCGCTGGCGGCGCTGCCGCAGGGCGGGATGATCGGCGGGGCGCTGCCGTTCGACCGGGCGGCGGAGGATTGTCTCTGGAGCGCCGAGGCGCAGGGCGGGCACCTGCCTGTGGGCGCACCCGCGCCAACGGGCCAACTGCGCCTGACCCCGGAGCCGCAGGCGCGGGATTATGCCGCGGCGGTCGCCGCCGCGCTGGCCGAGATGCAGGCCAAGCCCGCGCTCGAAAAGGTCGTGCTGGCCCGAACCTTGAGGCTTGAAAGTATGCTTCCTATCGACCGCGCCGGATTGCTCGCCCGGCTCGCCGTAGATCCGGCGGTCACCGCCTTTGATGTGGCGCTGCCCGGCGGGCGGCACCTTGTGGGGGGCACGCCCGAGCTGCTGCTGGACAAGCGCGGCGCGGATATCCTCTCGCACCCGCTGGCCGGCTCGGCACGCCGTAGCACCGATGCCCGCGAGGACCGTGCCGCCGCCGAGGCGCTGGCAGGATCCGAGAAGGACCAGCGCGAGCATGCGCTGGTGGTCGAGTTCATCCTCGACACGCTGGCCCCGCTCTGCAGCACCCTTGGCGCGCCCGAGGGCACCTGCATCACTTCGACGGGCAGCATGTGGCACCTTGGTACGCGCATCGCGGGACGGCTGCGCGACAAGGATCAGCCCGCGCCCGTGCTGGCCGCCTGTCTGCACCCGACCCCCGCGGTCTGCGGCTTGCCGCGCGATCCCGCGGCCGAGCTGATCCGCCAGCTTGAGCCGGTGCAGCGTGACTTCTACGCCGGGGCGGTGGGTTGGTGCGACGCCCGCGGCGACGGGGCGTGGCATGTGGCGATCCGCTGCGCCGAGCTGCGGGGGACGCACGCGCGGCTCTACGCTGGGGCCGGGATCGTGCCCGGCTCGGACCCCGACAGCGAGACCCGTGAGACCGGCGCCAAATTCGGCGCCATGCTGAGCGCCTTCGGCCTCGCGCCGGATGCCGCCCTCAACCTGACCTGACACTGAAAGACTGACCACGATGGCCCTGCCCGGAATTGCCCCCTATCCGCTTCCCACCGTCGCCGAGCTGCCCGCGGCCCGCGCGCCTTTTGCGCCGGAGCGCGATCGCCTTGCCCTGCTGGTGCACGACATGCAGCGGTATTTCTGCGCGCCATACCCCGACGATGCTCCGCTGCGCCCGGCGGTGGCCAATATCGCCCAGCTGATCGCGGGGGCGCGCGCGGCGGGCATCCCGGTGTTCTACACCGCGCAGAAGGGCAATCAGTTTCGGCCCGACCGGGGTCTGCAGGCGGACCTCTGGGGGCCGGGCATGGCGGCAAAACCCGAACATGAGGCGATCCTTCCCGATCTTGCGCCCGCGCTGGACGACATCGTTCTGGTCAAACACCGCTACAGCGCCTTCCAGCGCTCCAACCTCGAGACGCTGCTGCGCGCGCGCGGCCGAGATCAGCTGATGATCACCGGGATCTACGCCCATATCGGCTGTCTGTGCACCGCGACCGAGGCCTTCCAGCGCGACATCGAGCCCTTTGCCGTGGCCGACGCGCAGGCCGATTTCGACCGCGCGAAACACGATATGGCCATGCAGTGGATCGCCGCCACCTGCGGCGGCGTCACCTCGACCGGGCAGATGCTGGAGGCCATTGGGGTCAGTGCCGCGGCCTGACGCCAGCCCCTGCAAAGCCGGACGGCAGCCCGTGCCATAGGCGCGGGCTGGCAGAGACCTGCGCATGCGGTGATCCCGGTGCAATCACGCTTGCAGGATCGGATTGAGCAAACTACCCTAGATTGAAGGGCGCCGTGGGGTTTTGCGCCTTTTCAGCTTAGTAGAAAATAGCTTTTCTAAATCACGACGGTGCCGCAGATTTTGCGGCCTTTCTACGCATACACGCAAAACGAGCGACCATTCGGCCTCCCTCTGACATGGGGACCGGCGCTTTCGGCGTGCCTGCCCGTCTGTTTGCCCGTCTGCCGGGCCTGTGTCCGATCCGCGGCCTCGCTGGCTGATCGGTTCGAGCGAGTTTTCCCCGGTTTTCCTGAACTTCGCTGACCGTGCGCGGCCTGCGGCACCTTGGTGCCGCTCAGGGCCTGTCTGCGGGGCGGCTTGCCCGGAGAATGCCATGGCCGACAGTCTGCCCCTTGCCCTCGCGGCCACCGGCGCGCCCGTCGGCGCAGCGCTGTTCGGAGGCAATATCCTCGCGCCGCGCGGCGAGATGACCGGCACGGGGTCCTATGCCGAAGCGGTCTCGCAGCTTGGGGTCACGGGCCTGCGCTATCCCGGGGGGTCGCTGACCGAGTATTATTTCGATCTGGCCGATCCCGATGCGACGCTGGCAAGCCATGCGATGACCGGCGCGGAAACCGCCTTTATCCCGCTGTCGGAGTTCATCGTCTACGCTGCCCAGACCGGCCACGCGGTGACCATCGTGCTGCCGACCCGCGACCAGCTTTCGGATGTGCGAGACGAGACCGGCAACCGCCTGCCGGATATCGACGAGGAGGTGCTGCGCGACTTCGTGCATGATCTCGCGTCGGGCGGCTACGGCGCGGCAGAGATTGCGGCGCTGGAGATCGGCAACGAATACTGGGGCTCGGGCGAGATGACGGCGGTGGAATACGGTCGCCTCGCCGCGGACATGGCCGAGATCATCGCCGACGAACTGGCGCTGGTGGCCGAGGTGCAGGGGATCGACACCTCGGGCATCCGCGTTTTGGCGCAGATGGGGCAGAACTACGGGTTCTCGAACCTTTCCGAAAGCTACGAGGGATGGGACGCCGAAGAGGTCATCGCCGATCTGACAGCGCTCTACCCCAATGCCGGGCTGAGCGAGGCCAACATCCGTGGCAGCGGCGAGGTCAACTGGTCCGAGGTGACCAACGCCTTGGTGCAGATGGGGTTCGAGACCGAGGCGGAGCGCGATGCGCTCGACGGGATCGTCACCCATGTCTACGCCCGAGGGACAGACGCCAGCCGATCCTATGCGCTCGACACCATCCAGAACACATGGCTCGAGCACGCGGGGTTCGAGCACCTCGAGATCCATGTCACAGAGTGGAACCTCAAGTCGACGCAGGGCCTCGACCGTGTAAGCGACTACGGGCTGTTTCAGGCGCAGGAGATGCTGCAGATCGTCGAGGAGTTCATCCTCGCCGGGGTCGATCAGGCGCATGTCTGGCCGCTGATCCAGAACACCGCCAATGCCCTGTCGACCGGGTTTACCTTCGAGGCCGCCACGGTGCCCGGCGAGATGTTTGCCATGATGGCCAATGCGCTGCCCGGTAAGACCTTGTTGGATTTCGTGCCCAGCGATGACGACACCGAAACCGAAGCAGGGCCGGTGACAGTGCATGCCTTTGCCGGGTCGGGCGAGATGGTGCTCTATCTGATGTCGCAAAGCGATGCGGCGAGCGTGTCGGATCTCGATCTGTCGGGGCTGGTGAGCGGTTTCGGCGCGATGGAAATCACCGTGCTTGGCGTGGCCGAGGGGGAGGCCGTTGGAGACACCGGCTCTGTGCCCGATGTGCAGAGGCTCAATGCCGAAGAGGTCTATGCGGATGGCGTGCTCGAGGTCGATCTGGACCCGCGCGAGATCATGCAGGTGGTGATCCGCGCCCTGCAGCCAAGCGAGGCCTTCGCGCCCGTGCTGGCCGAGATCGACGGCACCGCGGCGGAGGAGAGTGAAGCGGCGGTCTCCCTCGACATGTTGCTGCCGGAGACGCCGGTGGAGGAAGACGCGCCCGAGCCGGAGGAAGAGGAGGGCGATGCGGGCGGCTGGGGCAGTTTTGGCATGATGCTCGCGCTGCTGCCGCTGGCCGGGCTTTTGGGGTTCTGAGCGCCAAGGGTCCGACCCCGCCCCAAGGCGGGACTAGCCACGGGCAGCCTTGCGCCGCGCGGCCGGGCCGCTGCCGAAACGGCGGCGGAAGGCGCGGCTGAACGGGCTGCGCTCGCCAAAGCCGGTGGCCTGCGCGATGGCGTCGATGCCAAGGCTCGAGCGGCGCAGGATCTCATCCGCCTTGTCCAGCCGCAGCCCACGGTAGAAGGCCATCACGCTTTGCCCCAGTTGCGCCCGGGACAGCCGTTCGAGCTGCCGCGCGCTGACCCCGCTGAGCTTGGCGAGATCCTCTAGCGTCAGCGGGTCGGCGATATGGCTGCTCATGAGGTCGAGCATCGCCTCAAGCGCCGGGTGGGTGACCCCAAGGCTGCGCGCGGGGCTTTGCTGCTGCGGCGCCTCGGCGCTGCGAATGCCGGTATGGATGAACCAGTCGCTGACCGCGCGTGCCAGTTCGGCCCCATGCTCGGCGGTGATCAGCGCGTGCATCATGTCGAGCGGCGCCATGCCGCCCGCGCAGGTATAGCGGTCGCGGTCGATGACGAAGAGGCGGCGCTCGATCATCGCCTCGGGATAGAGGCTGCGCATCTCGTCCACATGCATCCAGTGGATGGTATAGCGCCGGTCCTGCATCACCCCGGCGGCGGCAAGCAGCGCGGCACCGCCCGAGATGCCCCCAAGCGGCACGCCCTGCCGGGCAAGACGGCGCAGCGCGGCGAGCGTGGCGGGATCGGTCGCCTGCATCGGATCGCCGCCCGAGACCACGAACAGCAGATCAAGCTGGCCCGGCATCTCGCTGAGGGGGCGCGTCTCGAAACCACCCAGCACCGAACTGCGCAGCAACCCACCTTCGGAGGAGAGAAAGATCAGCTCGTAAAGATCCCGTCCGCTCAGCAGGTTGGCGGCGCGCAGCGGCTCGACCGCCGAGGCCGCCGACATCAGCGCAAAATCGGGGGTGAAGAGAAAGCCGATGCGGCGGGCGGGGGATCTGCGGGACACGATGGCGCCAATTTCTGTCGTGGTATGTCCTGAAATGTCACAAATCCGGCTGCTATGGAACCGGATTTCGGCAGCACTCCTGTCATTTTGCAACGCAACAAGGAGTACGCGCATGAGATTCTCCGGCTCTAGATCGTCCGGCCCTAAATTCTCTGGCCTTCGCGTGATCAAGGAAGCCCTCACCGGCCACAGAGGCTGGAAACCGCTCTGGCGCGATCCCGAGCCGAAAGCGGCCTATGATTTCGTCATCGTGGGGGGCGGCGGTCACGGTCTGGCCACGGCCTTCTACCTCGCCAAGACCTTTGGGCAGGCGAAAGTGGCGGTGCTGGAAAAGGGCTGGCTTGGCTCTGGCAACATCGGGCGGAACACGACGATCATCCGCTCCAACTACCTGCTGCCGGGCAATGAGCCCTTCTACGAGTTCTCGATGAAGCTCTGGGAAAATCTCGAGCAGGAGACCAATTTCAACTCGATGGTCAGCCAGCGCGGGATCATCAACCTCTTTCATTCCGACGCGCAGCGCGATGCTTACCGGCGGCGGGGCAACGCCATGCGGCTGGCGGGGGCGGATGCCGAACTTCTGGGGCCGGAGGACCTGCGCGCGCGGCTGCCGTATCTGAACTTCGACAACGCGCGCTTCCCGATTAAGGGTGGGCTTCTGCAGGCCCGCGCCGGGACCGCGCGGCATGATGGTGTGGCTTGGGGCTATGCGCGTGGCGCGGATATGCGCGGCGTCGACATCATCCAGAACTGCGAGGTCACCGGGTTCCGCATCGAGGGCGGCGCGGTCAAGGGCGTCGAGACCTCTCGCGGCTACATCGGCGCGGGCAAGGTCGGCGTGGCAGTGGCGGGTTCGTCCAGCCGGGTGATGCAGATGGCCGGGATGCGCCTGCCGATCGAAAGCCACGTGCTGCAGGCCTTCGTGTCGGAGGGGCTGAAGCCGCTGATCGACACGGTGATCACCTTCGGCGCCGGGCATTTCTACATCAGCCAGTCCGACAAGGGCGGTCTGGTCTTCGGCGGCGACATCGACGGCTACAACTCCTATGCGCAGCGCGGCAATCTGCCGGTGGTCGAGGATGTGGCCGAGGGCGGCATGGCGCTGATGCCGATGATTGGACGGGCGCGACTGCTGCGCAGCTGGGGCGGCATCATGGACATGTCGATGGACGGCTCGCCGATCATCGACGCGACGCCGGTGGACGGGCTCTATCTCAACGCGGGTTGGTGCTACGGCGGTTTCAAGGCGACCCCGGCGTCGGGCTACGCCTTCGCCCATCTGCTGGCGACGGGCCGCCCGCATGAGACCGCCGGGGCCTTCCGCCTCGACCGTTTCGCGCGCGGCCATCTGATCGACGAAAAGGGCGCAGGCGCCCAGCCGAACCTGCATTGAGGTGACACGATGCTGATCCCGCACCCGCTTCTTGGCCTCCGCGACGCGCAGGAGTTCACCTATCTTGGCGACGCCGCGCTGCTGGATCGCCCCTCGCCCGACGGAGAGGGCGCGGAGGCGGCCTTTTGCGACTATGTCTTCCTGCGCGGCAACCCGGCGGGCGTTCATCGCGAGCTGTGGTTCCACGAGCAGGGCGACCGGTCTTGGCTGGTGGTGACCCGCAACACGCTGACCCATGAAATCATCAAGGCCGAACTGGCCTCGGACGTGGCGCTGGCGCGCAAGGGAGCCCAAGAATGACCCGCATCCCCGGTGGCCTGATCGACCGCAGCCAGACACTGACCTTCAGCTTCAACGGCAAAAGCTACACCGGCCACACCGGCGACACGCTGGCCTCGGCGCTGCTGGCCAATGGCGTGCGCCTCATGGGCCGCAGCTTCAAATATCACCGTCCGCGCGGCGTGGTCTCCGCGGGGTCCGAAGAGCCCAACGCCCTTGTCACCCTGCGGACCGGTGCCCGCGCCGAGCCCAACACCCGCGCCACCGTGGCCGAGCTTTATGACGGGCTGACAGCGCGCAGCCAGAACCACATCGGTCCGCTCGGTTTCGATGCGCTGGCGGTGAACGATCTGCTCTCGCCCTTCTTCGCGGCGGGCTTTTACTACAAGACCTTCATGTGGCCTCGCGCCTTCTGGGAGAAGCTCTACGAGCCGATGATCCGCCGCGCCGCGGGCCTTGGCGCGCTCTCGGGCGAGGCCGATCCCGACGCCTACGACCGCGCCTATCTGCATTGCGATCTGCTGGTCATCGGCGGCGGCGCGGCGGGTCTTGCCGCGGCGCTGACCGCCGGGCGGGCAGGCGCGCAGGTGGTGCTGGCCGATGAGGACTTCCGTCTCGGGGGGCGCCTTCTGGCCGAGAGCGATCCGCTGGACGGCGGCCCCGCAAGCGATTGGGTGGCTGAGGTTGAGGCCGAGTTGCGTGCGCTGCCGAATGTGCGCATCCTGACGCGGACCACCGTCTTCGGCACCTATGACCACGGCATTTTCGGCGCGGTCGAGCGGGTCGCCGACCATCTGCCCGAGCCCGGTGCGCGCGTGCGCCAGACGCTCTGGCGGATCACTGCAAAGCGCAGCGTGCTGGCGGCGGGCGCGACCGAGCGGCATATCCCCTTCGCCAGCAACGACCGACCGGGGATCATGCTCGCAGGCGCCATGCGCGCCTATGCCAACCGCTGGGCGGCGCTGCCGGTGGCGAAGCCGCAGGACCGGATCGCCATCTTCACCAGCACGGACGACGGCCACCGCACCGCGCTCGACCTCATCGCCAAAGGAGCCAAGGTCCTTGGTGTGATCGACCCGCGCGAGGATGCGCCGCGGCTCGGGGACTATCAGGTCTTTGCCGGGGCGCAGGTCACTGGCACGCGCGGGCGGCTGGGGCTGAGTTCGATCGAGATCACCCGCGATGGCCGCTCCGACTGGCTCGAATGCCACGCGCTTGGCGTTTCGGGAGGCTGGAACCCCAATGTGCATCTCGCCTCGCACCACCGTGGCCGCCCGGTGTGGAATGACGATTTGTTGGCCTTCGTGCCGGGCGAGGGCGGCCCTCAGGGCCTCATCCCCGCCGGTGCCTGCGCCGGACGTGGCACGACCGCTGCCGCGCTCGGGGACGGTGCGCGGGCGGCGCAGAAGGCCCTGTCGGATCTCGGCATCCGCGCGGCGCTTCCCCGCCTGCCCGAGGCCGAAGACCGGCCCCTGCGCCAGACGGCCTTCTGGCATGTGCCGGGCAAGGCGCGCGCTTGGGTGGATTTCCAGAACGACGTGACGGTGAAGGACATCGCGCTGGCGCATAAGGAAAACATGCGCCCGGTTGAGCATCTGAAGCGCTGGACCACGCTTGGCATGGCCACCGATCAGGGCAAGACGGCCAATGTCACCGCGCTGGCCGTTATGGCCGAGCTGACCGGCAAGGCGATCCCCGAGACCGGCACCACCATCTTCCGCCCGCCCTATACCGGCGTCTCGCTTTCGGTGCTTGGCGGGGGGGATACCGGCAAGGACTTCCGCCCGACGCGCCTGACCCCGACGCATCATTGGGCCAAGGCACAGGGCGCGGCTTTCGTCGAAGTTGGCCCATGGCTGCGCGCGCAATATTTCCCGCGTCCCGGCGAGACCCATTGGCGCGAAAGCGTCGACCGCGAGGCCAAGGCCGTGCGCAGCGCCGTCGGTCTCTGCGACGTGACCACGCTGGGCAAGATCGACGTGCAGGGGGCCGATGCTGGTGAGTTCCTGCACCGCATCTACGCCAATATGATGGGCACGCTGAAGGTCGGCAAGGTGCGCTACGGGCTGATGCTGCGCGAGGACGGGCATCTCTACGATGATGGCACCTGCGCGCGACTGGCCGAAGATCACTATGTGGTCACCACCACCACGGGCAACGCGGGCCTCGTCTATCGCAACATGGAGTTCGCGCGGCAGTGCCTCTGGCCGGATCTCGACGTGCAGATCATCTCGACCACCGACGCATGGGCGCAGATCGCCGTGGCCGGGCCGCGCTCGCGCGAGTTGCTGTCGCGGATCGTGGACGGGTTTGATCTGTCGAACGAAGCTTTCCCCTTCATGGCCTGCGCCGCGCTCACCATCTGCGGGGGGCTGCGCGCGCGGCTCTTCCGCATCTCCTTCTCGGGCGAGCTGGCCTATGAGATCGCCGTGCCCGCCCGCTATGGCCATGCGCTGATGCAGCGGCTGATGGAGCAGGGCGCGGACCTCGGCGTCACCCCCTATGGCACCGAGGCGCTCGGCGTGCTGCGCATCGAGAAGGGCCACGCGGCGGGCGCTGAACTCAACGGTCAGACCACGGCGGCGATGATCGGGCTGGGGATGATGGTGTCGAAGAAGAAGGACTCCATCGGTGCCGTCATGTCGCGGCGCGAGGGGCTCGCGGGCGACACCCGGCGGCTGGTCGGGCTGCAGCCGGTGGACCCAGAGGCCAAGGTCGTGCCGGGCGCGCATCTGTTCACCAAAGGCGCCGCGCAGGACATGGCCCATGATCAGGGTTGGATCACCTCGGCCTGTTTCTCGCCGCATGTGGGCAGTTCGATCGGTCTGGGGTTCCTCGAAGACGGGGACAGCCGCACCGGCGAGGTGATCCTTGCCGCCAACCCGCTCGAGGGCAGCAGCGCCGAGTTGCGCGTCGTCCCCGCGCATTTCATTGATCCCGAAGGAGAGCGTCTGCGTGGCTGATCTCATCCCCCTCACGGCGCTTGGTGCCGAGGCGCCGCGCCTCGCGAGCTTTGCGGCGCTCACCCTCACCGAACGCCCCGACATTGCCCTCGCTTCGCTTGCGCTGCGCAAGGGCGGCGCCGCGCCGCAGGTCTTCGGCCTCGCGCTGCCGGGACCGGGCGGCATGGTGACCTCGGACGGAACCGCCGCCTTCTGGACCGGGCCGGGTCAGTGGATGGTGATGGCGGACGGGCGTGCAGAGGAGGATTTCGCAGCAGCGATGTCCGCCGCCGCGCCCGGCTGCTCGGTCACCGAACAGACCGACGGCTGGGTCGCCATCGAGATCGACTGCCGCACGCCCATCGCTGCCGAGCGGCTTCTCGAGCGGCTGGTGAACCTGCCGCCAGAGGCATTGGCGCCGGGCCGGGCCACGCGCAGCATGCTGCACCATATGGCGGTTTACATGCTGCGGCCCTCCGAGACGCGGCTGCTGGTCTGGGGCATGCGCTCCGCTGCCGGCAGCCTCTGGCACGCGCTCGAAAGTGCCGCCGCCCGCCTCACAGCCGACTGAGCCGAAACCAGAATACCGCCGCAAGGCGGCCGATCAGACCGACCGGAGACCCCCATGTCCTCCTACGCCCTCACCGTGCAATGCCCCTCGACCCGCGGCATCGTCGCCGC